>NZ_JBFUGX010000059.1:0-10679 GCF_056402675.1 Polaromonas sp. P3_C2
GCCCAGGTCAACGCGTTTTTGCAAGCCGTAGGGCAGTTGCCCGACGGGCGTCTTGCGATAGGCCTGGATTTCCAGGAAGTCGATGATTTTTTCCACTGCCTCGCGGTGCATGATTTCTTCTTTTTCGGCGGGACCTATGCGCAGCGCCTGCAGCAGCAGGTTGCTTTTGATCTTTAGGTTGCGGCCCGACATGATGTTGTCGAGCACGCTCATGCCCTTGAAGAGCGCCAGATTCTGGAAAGTGCGCGCCACGCCCATGACCGCCACCTGATGGCTGTTCATGTGCTTGAAGGTCTGGCCGCGGAAAGTGATGGAGCCCTGCTGCGGCGCATAAACGCCGTTGATGCAGTTGAGCATGGAGCTCTTGCCCGCACCATTGGGGCCGATGATGGCGCGAATCTCGTGCTCTTTCACATTGAAGGAAATATCCGAGAGGGCCTTGACCCCGCCAAAACTCAGGCTGATGTTGTTGACGTCCAATATGACGTCGCCGATCTTTTTAGTCATGCTGCTGCCTTCACGGGCGCAAAAGTCTGGGTGTCACTGATCTTCAGGGTCGCGCTGACGCTGCCACTGCGGCCGTCTTCAAACTTCACGACCGTTTCAATGAACTGTTCGGTCTTGTCGCCATAGAGCGCATCGATCAGCGGCTGGTACTTCTCGGCAATGAAGCCGCGCCGCACCTTGTTCGTTCGTGTGAGTTCACCGTCATCTGCGTCCAGCTCCTTGTGCAGCACCAGGAAGCGGCTGACCTGTGAGCCGGCCAGCAGCGCATCCACGCTGAGGTCGGCGTTGACTTTTTCGACACATTCCTTGATGAGCTGGTAGACCTCGGGCTTCTGYGCCAGATCGGTGTAGCCGGCGTAAGGCAGATTGCGGCGTTCGGCCCAGTTGCCCACGGCGTCGAAGTCGATGTTGATCATCACGCAGACTTTTTCGCGGCCATCACCGTAGGCCACGACTTCCTTGATATGCGGGAAGAACTTGAGCTTGTTCTCCACATACTTGGGCGCGAACATGGCGCCGTCGTTGGCACCGCCCTTGATGCGGCCCACGTCTTTCACGCGGTCGATGATCTTGAGGTGGCCGCTGGCATCGATAAAGCCCGCGTCGCTGGTGTGATACCAGCCGTCGGCGCTCAGCACCTCGGCCGTCGCCGTGGGGTTTTTGTAATATTCCTTGAGCAGGCCGGCGGACTTGACCAGGATTTCCCCGTTGTCGGCCACCTTGATTTGCACGCCGCTGATCGGCACCCCTACCGTATCGGCACGCGCCTCGTTGTCCGGCTGCAGGCACACAAACACGGCGGTCTCTGTCGAGCCATAGAGCTGCTTGAGGTTGATGCCGATGGAACGATAGAAGGTAAAGAGGTCCGGCCCAATCGCTTCACCCGCGGTGTAGGCCACGCGAACGCGCGAAAAACCCAGCGTGTTGCGCAGCGGGCCATAGACCATTACGCTGCCCAGCGCATACAGCAGTCTGTCCATGCCACCGACGGGTTTGCCGTCCATCAGGGCTGGGCCGGCGCGTTTGGCCACGCCCATGAAATAGTTGAACATGYCGCGCTTGATGCGGCCCGCGTCTTCCATGCGGATCATCACGGTCGTCAGCAGGCTTTCGAAAATCCGCGGTGGCGCAAAGTAATAGGTCGGGCCGACTTCTTTCAGGTCGATCATCACGGTGCTCGCGCTTTCGGGGCAATTCACCACATAGCCGCAGGCCAGCCATTGCGCATAGCTGAAGATGTTCTGACCGACCCACGCGGGTGGCAAGTAGGCCAGCACTTCCTCGCCGGAGGTGAGTTTGTCGAAGTCGGCGCCGGCCCTGGCGCGGTCCAGCAGGGTGTTGTGGGTGTGGACCACGCCCTTGGGGTTGCCCGTGGTGCCCGAGGTGAAAAACATCGCGGCCACATCATCCGGCCGGGATTTTTCGACTTCGCTCTTGAAGAAGCCGGGTTGCTTTGCGGCAAAGGCTTCGCCCTTTTCCAGCAAGGCGTCCAGCGATTGCAGTCCGGCCTCGGCATAGTTGCGCAGGCCGCGCGGGTCGTCATAAATGATCTGGTCCAGTTGCGGGCACTGGCTGCGTATCTCCAGCAGCTTGTCGACCTGCTCCTGGTCTTCCACCAGCGCAAAACGTACGTCGGCATTGTTGATGGGAAAGACACACTCGGCGCCCACGGCGTCCTGGTAAAGCGGAATGGGTATGGCGCCCAGCGACTGCGCGGCCAGCATGGTGGCATAGAGGCGCGGCCGGTTGGCGCCGATGATGACCATGTGCTCGCCACGCTGCAGCCCGGCTTCATGCAGGCCGCAGGCGATGCGCTCCACCAGCTGCGCCATGCCGGCCCAGCTGTGCGCCTGCCAGATGCCGTACTCTTTTTCGCGCATGGCCGGAGCGCCGGGGCGCTCAGCCGCATGTTTGAGCAACAGTCTCGGAAAAGTGGTCTGCATGGTCCTTGTCTCGCGGTCGTTATGCCTTCGGGGAGTCGCTCGCTTGCCGGCTAGCCCGAAAGTTGTCTTGTGAATGCATCGTAGGCATGCGTTTGACGTTAGGTTGTCGTTCGGACGACAATTCAAGGGTGATTACTCCCCCGGACTTTCCCTTAGGACAGCGCGCATGGTGACGATGACAGGCCAATCGATGCAGATCCGTGCCCGCATGCCCGACGCGCAGGAGCTCGCCGGCATCCATTGGCTGAATGAGCTGTTGCCGGCCGAGCGCGAGCGCGCCGTGGCGAGCGTGCGCGTCGGCGACGCCAACATCGGCGACTACGTGTGCCGTGTCGGCAAGCCGGTGACCTACTGGTTCGGCGTCGTCGAGGGCTTGCTCAAGATGAGCACCGACAGCGAGCAGGGCGCCACCATGACCTTCACCGGCCTGCCGCCGGGCGCCTGGTTCGGCGAAGGCACGGTGCTCAAGCGCGAGCCCTACCGCTACAACATCCAGGCCCTGCGCAAGACGGTGGTGGCGGGGCTGCCGGTCGACGACTTCCACTGGTTGCTGGACCATTCCATCGGCTTTAACCGCTTTGTGATGAACCAGCTCAACGAGCGCCTGGGCCAGTTCATCGTCGCGCGCGAAATCGACCGCATGAACAACCCCGACATCCGTGTGGCACGCAGCTTGGCCGCGCTGTTCAACCCGGTGTTGTACCCGGGTGTGGGCGAAATCCTGCGCATCACGCAGCAGGAAATGGCCTACCTCGTGGGCCTGTCGCGCCAGCGCGTGAACGAGGCGCTGAGCACGCTGCAGGCCCGGGGCTTTATCCGCATCGAATACGGCGGCCTGCGCGTGCTCGACCTGGGCGCCCTGCGGTCCAGTGTTTTCTCAAGCAAATAAAGGCTGCAGGCCAATAGGGACGAGCGCAAGCAGCTACTGAATTAATAGCAAGTGTGTTGGGCGGGTTGAACTGCCCGGGGAGCCGTTTTGGGCGTTTGGGGTGCGGTTTGGGGCGCTTTTCAGGTGCCAAAAGTGCCTGCAGACCAATCAGGACGAGCGCAAGCAGCTATGAAATCAGGAGCGCTTGGTGTGACGAGTACAGCCGCCGTCCTCAGGAAAGAAACAAAATAAAGATGGAAACCGCTTCGACCACCCAATTGGCGCGGTTTGCAGCCTGGGCGTTTTCCTTGAGGATTGGCCAAAGCACTTCGCGTTGCCATGCCCACAGGTTGTAGGCCGCCGCCAGCAGTGCACCCGACAACCCGGCCAGCCATGAGTTGGTCAAGAAGCCGGCAAGGACGGCAATCACCAACAGGACGGATGTGAGGACAAATGTGCCGCCCGCAGCGCTGGCCAGAACATGCGAGAGCCCTCCGCACAAGGTGCAGGTGGCGGGGTTGCCTCGGCTGGAGAGACGTTTTTCCCAGGTTTTGATTCCGGCCTGGTGGCAATGGGGGCAGATGTTCATGGTGCTGAAGGGGTGGTTGCCGAAGTCGTGCCGGCAATCGCCCTGCACAGGTTCTCGCGTGCACGTGCTTCCAGTGTTTCGCGGAAATGCGCCGTGCTGTAGATCACAGGCCGGTCCAGGAAACCCTGCAGGATTTCGCGCCGCTTTTGCTGGAACAGGGCGGCGGGCACAAAAGCGTATTCGTGCCGGATCTGCTGCTCGTACTCGGCAAACCTGCCGGGGCCGGCGCCCAGGATGGACAGGTCGATATCGACCAGCAACTGTTCGTCAGGCGAGGCTGGCAGCGCCGTATGGCGGGTGGCCATGACCAGGTCGTGAACACGCTGCGCGGCGGCCGTGGCAGTGCCGTGCGCCAGCAGCACCTCGCGAGCCCAGTCGGCGCTTGTTTCCTCGTTGTCGTGGCGCTGCGTGTCGTAAATCGCATCATGGAACCACAACGCCATCTCGACCTCTGCGGGCTGTACGGCCAGATCGCGAACGGCCTCGAAATGCGCGAGGCATTCCGTGAGGTGCTGCAGCGTGTGGTACTTGCGGTGCGGCTCCGAGTAGCGCGCCACCAGTTCATCAAACACCGCAGGCCCGATCGGCCGTGCGGCAAGGGCGCCCGCGCAATGCCGCCAGGATCGGGCCAGCAGGTCTGTGGGTTCAGGGGTTTGCATGGGCATGACTTTATCGTTTGGGCGTTTTGTGCGTGTGTGAGCGCTCCGGCGGCGCGGCAGGCGCGCACAGGGACTCGACCAGTCGCAGCGCCGGCAGCGACAGCTGGTCAAAGCGGCGCGCGCAGATCAGCAATTGCCGGTCGGCCCAGGTGTCGGTCAGCTTGAGGCTGCGCAGCTTGCCTGCCTCCACATGGCGTTCGGCCGCGACGGCCGGCACCACCGCCACGCCGACACCCGCCTCCACCATGCGGCAGACTGCCTCAAAGCTGCGCAGCCGTATGCGGGTCCGCATGCGCAGCCCCAGGCGTTCGGCCTGCAGGTTCAGGTGCTGTTGCAGCGCGCTGTCTTCCCCCAGGCCGACGAAGTCATGGCCCAGGGCTTGCCCGAACGGAGCATGGCGCTGGCGGCCGAATCCGCTGCCGGCTGGAACCACCAGCACAAGCTGGTCGCGCCGGAAAGGTTTTGATTCAAGGCTGGAGATGTCGGCGGAGTCGGCCACGATGCCGAGGTCGGCCACCTGGCCCAGCAACTGCGACACGATCAGGTGGCTGGGACGCTCCTCCAGGTCGACGTCGATGGCTGGATGGGTGTTGAGGAAATCCGCCAGCGCCTGCGGCAGGTAGTCGGTGATGGCGGCGGTGTTCGACAGCAAACGCACGTTGCCCGCCAGCCCGCCCGCATAGTCGCCGATCTCACCATGCATGCGCTCGATTTGCTGCAACACCAGCCGCGCATGGTGAGCCACGGCCAGGCCGGCCTTGGTCGGTTTCACACCGGCGCGCAGACGCTCCAGCAGCGGGACCCCCAATGCGTCTTCCATGCCGCGTATGCGTGCGCTGGCCGAGGCGAGCGCCAGGTGCGAAAGCCTGCTGCCCGCTGTGATACTGCCGGTATCGACGGTGTGCAGAAACAGCCGAAGGTCGATAAGGTCAAAGCGAAGGGTGGCGGGCATGAGCTGAAGGCGTTTTAGCCTTCGGTAACGGCGAAGGCTGTGAACGGATATTACCGCTTGAGCGCAAACGCGCCGCTGCGCAGAATCGGCGACATGAACTCAATGAACAACTTCATGGGTGCAGGGAACGACACCCTCTTGATGGCCGTCGTCGCCGGCGTATTCCTGCTGGCCGGCCTCGTCAAGGGCGTGGTGGGCCTGGGGTTGCCAACACTTTCCATGGGCTTGCTGGCCGGCGTGATGCCGCCTGCGCAGGCAGCCGTCATCCTGATCCTGCCTTCGTTGCTGACGAATGCCTGGCAGATGTGGGATGGCGCTGCGCTGGAAAGCCTGTTGCGGCGTCTGTGGCCGCTGCAGGCTGGGGTGGTCGCGGGGACGCTGTGGGCACCGGTCAGCCTGGTTACCCTTGATACGGACCTCGCGTCGGCAGGCTTGGGCGCTGCGCTGATCATTTATGCACTACTGGGGCTGTGCGCACTGCCGCTGGCGGTCCCGCCGCGCGGTGAGCGGTTTTTTTCCTTCGCTGCCGGCTTGGCGACCGGCGCCATCACCTCGGCCACCGGCGTGTTTGTCTTTCCGGCTGTACCTTACCTGCAGGCCTTGTCGCTCAAGAAAGACGAACTGGTGCAGGCGCTGGGCCTGTCCTTCACCGTTTCCACTGCCGCACTTTTTCTGCGCCTGGTGATGGAAGGCTCTTTTGCCATGGGCAGCATGCCGGGTGGCTGGAGTTTGCTGCTGCCATTGCCTGCTGCCTTGTTGGGGATGGCCGCCGGTCAGAAGCTGCGCGGGCGGGTGGGCGAGAAGGGTTTCAGGCGCCTTTTTTTCACCGGTCTGCTGCTGATAGGCATTTACATGGTCACTCGCAGCGCGATGCGGTAGCCACGCCGGTGCGATGGAAAACCACAGCGAGGTTTCGCAGGCTATGGAGGCGCTCCATGCCAAAGCCGCACGTCTGCTCTTGCTGCTGGAGCTCGCCGATGACCCGGTTTCCCCGCTGCCCGAGGCCTCGTCCCTGCTGGACGACATTGACGCCCTGCGCGCGCTGCACCTGCGCGTGGTGATGCGGCCTCACGTATCGGCCTGAACAGGGTTTAACCCCTGATTTTTACGCTTTCTTTATACCGGCTGCCGGTCTTTCATCCCCGTTTTTACACACCGGATCCGAAACTTTCCCCATCGTTGTTTGTTGGAGAAAGATCATGGATCTCGCGTTTATTCTTGGTGCCGCCGCCCTCTGGGGTGTGATGGTCTTGCTGGTCTGGGGCTTCCAGAAGCTTGAAAAGTCCGAAGGAGGCCGTTCATGATCAGCCTGGACGTTTTGTACGGCTTTGGCGGCGTCTGTGCTGTCCTGCTGCTCACCTACCTCGTCTATGCGCTGATCTGCGCCGAGGAGTTTTGATGAGCAACTCGTCTTGGGGTCTGCTGGCCCTTTTTCTGGGTGTATTGCTGGCCACTGCGTGGCCGCTGGGCATCTGGCTGGCCCGCCTGTATTCCGGCAGCCTCCCCAACTGGATGCATAAGGCGGAAGCGCCGCTGTATCGCCTGGCCGGTACATCGGCCTATACCAACATGAAGTGGTCGCAGTACGCGCTGGCCTTGCTGGCTTTCAATGCGCTCGGTGTGTTGGCCGTTTATGCACTGCAGCGCTTGCAGGTCTGGCTGCCGCTCAACCCGGCCGGCATGGCCGCGGTAACGCCCGATTCGGCCTTCAACACCGCCGTCAGCTTTGTCTCCAACACCAACTGGCAGGGCTATGCCGGCGAGTCCACCATGAGCTACCTCACGCAGATGCTGGTGCTCGCTGTGCAGAACTTCTTCTCGGCCGCCACCGGCATTGCCGTGGTGTTTGCGCTGTTCCGCGGTTTTGCTGCGCGGGCGACCGGCGCCATCGGCAACTTCTGGGTGGACGTGACGCGCATCACGGCCTGGCTGCTGCTGCCGCTGTCGCTGGTGTTTGCCGTCTTCCTTGTGGGGCAGGGCGTCATCCAGAACTTTGATGCCTACAAAGACGTGAGCACGCTGGAAGTGACTAGCTATCAGCAGCCGAAAAACGGCCCTGATGGCCAGGCGCTGAAAGACGACAAGGGCAATCCCGTGATGGAGGATGCCAAATCCGACAAGCAGACCCTGGCCATGGGCCCGGTCGCGTCTCAGGAAGCCATCAAGATGCTGGGCACCAACGGCGGCGGCTTCTTCAACGCCAATTCAGCGCACCCTTATGAAAACCCGACCGCGCTGAGCAATTTCTTTCAGATGTTGTCCATCTTCCTGATTCCGGCGGCGCTGTGCTTCGCCTTCGGCCGCGCGGTGGGCGACCAGCGCCAGGGCTGGGCCGTGCTGGCCGCCATGACGGTGATGTTTGTCATCGCGGTGGGGGCCATCACCCCGGCTGAGCAGGCCGGCAACCCCTTGCTGCCGCCTCTGGGCGTGGACCAGACGGCCAGCGCGCTGCAGGCCGGCGGCAACATGGAAGGCAAGGAAACCCGCTTCGGCATCAATGCCTCCAGCCTGTTCGCGGTCATCACGACGGCGGCCTCCTGCGGCGCGGTCAATGCCATGCACGACTCCTTCACGCCGCTGGGCGGCATGGTGCCCATGGTGATGATGCAGCTGGGCGAGGTGGTGTTCGGCGGCGTTGGCACGGGCCTCTACGGCATGCTGATCTTCGCCATCCTGGCGGTGTTCATCGCCGGCCTCATGATCGGCCGCACGCCGGAATACCTGGGCAAGAAGATCGAGGCGCATGAGATGAAGCTGACTTCGATCGCCATCCTGGTCACGCCCATCCTGGTGCTGGCCGGCACTGCCATCGCCGTATTGGCGGGCGCAGGCAAGGCTGGCATTGCCAACCCCGGCGCGCACGGTTTCTCCGAAATCCTCTATGCGCTGAGCTCGGCCGGCAACAACAACGGCAGCGCCTTCGCGGGCCTGTCTGCCAACACGCCGTTCTACAACACGCTGCTGGGCATCGTCATGTGGCTGGGGCGCTTCGGCTTCATCGTTCCGGTGCTGGCCATTGCCGGTGCGCTGGCCGCCAAGAAACGCCTGCCGGTTACGGCCGGCACCATGCCCACGCACGGCCCGCTGTTCGTGACGCTGTTGATAGGCACTGTGCTGCTGGTGGGGTTGCTTAACTACGTGCCCGGCCTGGCGCTGGGCCCCATGGTCGAGCACCTGATGCTGTGGCCAGGCAAATAACCGCAAGGCTCAAAGAGAAACCTATATGAGTACCAAAAAATCTTTAATGTTGCTGGATCCCGCGCTGCTCAAGCCGGCTATCGTGGCTTCGTTTACCAAGCTGAGCCCGCGCGTGCAGTGGCGCAACCCGGTCATGTTTGTCGTCTATATCGGCAGCATTCTCACGACCTTGCTGGGCCTGCAGGCCCTGCAGGGGCAGGGCGAAGCACCGGCCGGATTTATCTTTGCCGTGGCCGTCTGGCTGTGGTTCACCGTGTTGTTCGCCAACTTCGCCGAAGCCTTGGCCGAAGGCCGTAGCAAGGCACAAGCCGCATCGCTGCGGAGCCTGAAAAAAAGCACCTGGGCCAAGAAGCTCAAGGAGCCCCGGCATGGTTCCACATTCCTGCCGCAAGAAGCTGAAAATCTTAGAAAAGGAGACGTGGTGCTGGTCGATGCCGGCGACATGGTTCCGTTGGACGGAGAAGTGATTGAAGGCGTGGCCTCGGTCGACGAAAGTGCCATCACCGGCGAATCGGCCCCGGTGGTGCGCGAGTCGGGCGGCGACTTCTCCGCAGTGACCGGCGGCACACGCGTGCTGTCCGACTGGCTGGTGGTACGCATCACGGTCAACCCTGGCGAATCCTTCCTGGACCGCATGATCAGCATGGTCGAAGGCGCCAAACGGCAGAAGACGCCCAATGAAATCGCACTGACCATCCTGTTGGTGGCGCTGACCATCGTCTTCCTGGTGGTCACGGTCACCTTGCTGCCCTTCTCAGTGTTCAGCGTGGGCGCGGTGGGGGCGGGCACGGTGGTGAGCATCACTGCACTGGTGGCCTTGCTGGTCTGCCTGATCCCGACCACGATTGGCGGCCTGCTGTCGGCCGTGGGTGTGGCCGGCATGAGCCGCATGATGCAGGCCAATGTCATCGCCACGTCGGGCCGCGCGGTTGAGGCTGCCGGCGACGTGGATGTGCTGCTGCTGGACAAGACCGGCACCATCACCCACGGCAACCGCCAGGCTTCGAGCTTTTTGCCCGCACCCGGCGTGTCTGAAAAAGCGCTCGCCACCTGCGCCATGCAGGCCTCCTATGCCGATGAAACGCCGGAGGGCCGCAGCATCGTGGCGCTGGCCTTGAAGCTGGCCGTGAGCCAGTCGCCCATGCAGGCCGTGACTGAGGTTCCCTTTACCGCGCAAACCCGCATGAGCGGAATGGACGCCTTGAACCCCGATGGAAGCAAGCGGCAACTGCGCAAAGGTGCGGTCGATGCGATTCGCAAGCATGTGGAAGCACTGGGCGGAACCGTTCCGGCTGAAGTTTTGCGTGCTTCAGATGACGTGTCGCGCCGCGGCAGCACGCCGCTGGCCGTGGCCGACGGCAGTACGGTGTTGGGCATCGTGGAGCTGAAAGACATTGTCAAGGCCGGCATCAAGGAACGCTTCGGCGAATTGCGCCGCATGGGCATCAAGACGGTGATGATCACCGGCGACAACAAGCTCACGGCTGCCGCCATCGCCGCCGAGGCGGGTGTTGACGACTTCCTGGCCGAGGCCACGCCCGAAGACAAGCTGAAGCTGATACGCCAATACCAGGCCGAAGGCCGACTGGTGGCAATGACGGGCGACGGCACCAATGACGCACCAGCCCTGGCCCAGGCCGACGTGGCGGTCGCCATGAACAGCGGTACCCAGGCCGCCAAGGAGGCCGGCAACATGGTGGATCTCGACTCCAACCCCACCAAGCTGCTGGAGATCGTGGAAACCGGCAAGGCCCTGCTGATGACGCGCGGCTCGCTCACCACGTTTTCAATAGCCAACGACGTGGCCAAGTACTTCGCCATCATTCCGGCGATCTTTGTGACCACTTACCCGCAACTGGCCGCGCTCAATGTGATGCGACTGGGCAGCCCGTCGTCGGCGATTTTGTCGGCGGTGATTTTCAACGCGCTGATCATCATGTTCCTGATCCCGCTCGCGCTCAAG
>NZ_JBFUGX010000060.1:0-10608 GCF_056402675.1 Polaromonas sp. P3_C2
CGGCAAAGCCATGCCGGCTCCCACCGCCATGGGCACGCCGGTGTCGAGCTTGTCCCAGTGCACGCCCTCGTCTGTCGAGCGGTAGGCCGAGCCGCGCAGGCCGTAGGCCACCAGCGCGCCGCCTCGGGTGCGCAGCAGGCCGAAAAAGCTGCCCTTGTACGGTGACTGCAACGCGGTAAAGCTGGCCCCGCCGTCACTTGAGCGCAGCAGCAAGCCCTGCTCACCGGCGATCACCAGCGTGCGGCCGTGGGCGCGCACGCCGTACAGATGAAGGGCTTTCGGGTTGGGCAGCCGTAGTCCCCATGCGGCCCACGTCTTGCCGCCGTCTTCGGTGGCAAACATCAGGTTGTAAGCACCGACGGCAAAGCCGCGCCGGGCATCCACGAATTCCAGGTCAAAGAACGGTTTGTCCGCACCTTCTTCCACCAGGCGCTCCGCCTGTGCCATGGCCTGGCTGTCGCCGCTGCGCTGCGCTACCTGCTTCACCAGCTCGGCCGCCTGCATGCCGTCAAGCTGTTTTTCCCAGGTGGCTCCGCCGTCAACGCTGCGCAAAATCACGCCCAGATGTCCTGCGGCCCAGCCGGTGCGTTCATCGGCGAAACACACGGCCGTCAAGGTGGCTTGCACAGGCACCTGCGCCTGTCGCCAGGTGGCGCCATGGTCATCCGACAGCAACACCGTGCCGCGCTCTCCCACCGCCACGAGCCGGGTGCCGGCCCGTGTCACGGCCAATGTGGCCGCGCCTGACGCCTTGGGCGTGACCAGCGCCGGCTGTGACAATACGGCGGGCCCGTTGGCAGCCCATGCGGGGAGTGCAGCGGAGGCCACCCAGCCGAGCAGCCCCATCAGGGCTGTCCGCCGCGCAACGCGAGGCTGGGCACTTCCGGTCATCAGCGAGCGCCTTCGCTGGCGAGCGATTCAGCGCTGAAGAAGGAGCGCGGGATCGGCGGCTGCACTTCATACTGTTTGGGCAGCTCGTTGGAGGCCATGTTCAGGTAGTAGGCGCCGGTCTGCATGTCATAGCCGCCCCACAGCACGACGTTGGTCACGGCGGGGACGTCCGGTGCCGTCAGCATCAGTGCGTAGTTGGTGCGCCAGAGCTGACCTTTGGCGTCCCAGCCGTCGAACAGCGCGATCTGCCAGGAGTCTTCGTCGATGTAGTACTTGCGTTTGGGCACCACATGGCGCTTGCCGGCAGCCAGTGTGGCCTCGACTTCCCACACGCGGTGCAACTCCCAGCGCACCTGGGTCGGGTTCAGCGTGTTGGGCGTCACCAGGTCTTCGATCTTGGCGGAAGCTGCGCGGTTGTTGTTATAGGGGATGTAGATTTCCTTCTTGCCCAGCAGCTTGAATTCGTGTTTGTCGATCGGGCCAAACAGCGTGAAGGCCTCGTCGAACAGACCGATGCCGGAGGTCACCGAGTCGGGTGTGTCATACGCCACGGAAGGCGCTTTGCGCACGCGGCGCTGGCCCACCAGGTACTGCCACAGGCCGCGCGGCGCGGCATCCGAAACACCGTCGAGCGCCAGGATGGCTTCGCCCGCTTTGGAGCCCGGTGCGTTGACCACCAGCTTGCCGTACTGGTAGTAGCCGTCGAACTTTTCGGCGCTCCCGTCCTTGTCGTAGAAGGCCTGGCGTATGGTTTGCGTGCCGCCGGAGGCCATGGTGCGCTTGCCATCGGACGTCACCACCCACACGCGCATCGGCATGGAAAAGTTGCCGCCGCGCCAGGCTGTGCGCTGGTTCCACATGGCTTCATAGCCGTCTTTGGGAATCGGAAATGGCGTGCCGCCGAAAGCGCCTTCCATGCCGTAGCCGCCTTCAATGGTCTTGGCCCGGGTGGCGTTCCTGAAGGTGTTGTCGTACACCGACTGCGGCGCCGCCGCGGTGCGGTGCGTGGGGTAGACGTCGATGCGGAAGTCGGGGTACTTCTTCATCAGCGCCTGCACGCCGTCGGTCAGCTTGTCGGCGTGCTGCGCCATGTTTTTGGCGTTGATCGACAGGATGGGTTTTTCGTTGGGATASAGGTCGGGCCGGGCATCGCCGTTCTTGTAGCCCGGGGTGGCCTTGGCGAGGCCCCCTTCCCACGGCGGAATGGTACCGTCCTTGTTGCCGGCTTTCTCGGCGCCCATGGGCGTCAGCGAGGATTTGAGTTTGGCGGCCTCTTCGGCGGTGACGGCGGCCTGGGCGGACATGGCGCCGGCCAGCAGGGCGGCCACGAGCAATGAGTGTTTTGCGGTCTGCATCATGATGGTTGTCTCTGTAATGTTTTTCAGAAAGTGCGGGAAGCGGTGAAGGAAACGAAGTTGCGGTCTTTCAGGGTCTGTCCGTAGGACAGCATGCGGGTGGGGGTGCTGGGGTCCGTGACGGTCAGGGTGTTTTCCTTGCCGACGAAGGCGGTGTAGTTCAAGGCGAAATTCCAGACGTTCTGGTATTTGCCCTTGATGCCTATGCTCACGTCGCCCGCCTTGCTGGCCCCGCCGGCAAAGTTGATAACGGCTGCGGAACGGCCGCCGAAGTTGTAGCCCAGACCCAGCGGGAATGACAGGTCCAGGCCGGGCAAAACCTGGAAGTACTGCGGCTCAAAGATCATGCGGAACGCCGCCGCGTTCCGCGTTGCGTTGGGATCCAGCCCGCCAAAGCCGACGGCGCTGGGGTTTTTGGTCACGCTCATGAGCCGGTTCCAGGCCAGTTCGGCCACCAGGGCGCCGCCGTCCCACAGGCTGGACTTGTTGAGCACGTAAATGCCCGACAGATTCAGGTGCGCCGTCTTGCCGGTTGCATAGCACGGGTTGGAGGGAGAGCCGTCGCAGTTGGCCGGTGGCATGAAGGGTGCACCGCCCAGCACGGCGGGGTCGCTGGCCAGTGGCGCGTCGGTGCGCACCGAGCCCTCCAGTGCCCAGTTGAGCTGTCCTATCGATGACGTGACGCTGGCACCAAAAGTCTTGATGCCCTTGGCATAGACGTTGTGCACATTGCCGTTGATCAGGTCAAACACCGGAACAGCCGGGGTCTTGTCGTTGTAGCGTGCCGCGTACACGCCGAACTCATAGTTGCCTCCGGCCGGCGCCCAACGCAACTGGGCACCGAACTGGCCGCTGTCGCCCGGCTTCTGGTCGCGGCTGGTGTCGGTGGGCAGCACCGGCCCGCCGAGGTAGACCCGGCCGCCGCCTATGTAGTCCTGGTTGGAGAAATAACTGCCGACGCCGGGGATTTTGCTGGGCCGCCACTTGAGCTGGTAGTAGCCGCCCAGTGTCACGCCCTCGGCCACCTGCAGCGTGCCGGAGATCTGCTCCACCGGCAGCAGCACTTCCTTGAACTGCCAGTTCGGCACCGAGACGATTTTGGCGATGTCCACCGGGCCCTGCGCGTTGGCGATGCCGTTCTGGCCGAAGAACACACTCTCCCCGTACTGCAGCGCGTGCTTGCCGACGCGTATCGAGGCCGGCATGCTGCCGATGGATCCCTTGCCCCAGACAAAGGCGTCGAGGAATTCGTCACCGCGGCCGTGCTGGTCCCGCGTTGCCGGGACGAACTGGTTGGCGGCCTGGCCGGCGAAGTTGCTGACGCCTGCCGTGCCGTCATTGGCATTGGCGCGCAGGTACTGCGAGTCGTACCAGGCGGAGTGGCTGATGCGCAGGCCCCAGTTGCTGCGGCTGTAGTCAAATTCGGTCAACAGGTCGGCGCGGTTGGAGATCAGGCCCTTCTTGAAGTTGAGGTCGCCATCGTTTTCATTGGTCACACCGCCATCGCCGCGGGCGGCCGGCGAGGTGAGCAGTGCGGACGGGTCCTTCAGCCGCCAGGCCAGGCTGTACTTGGGTGTGAAGTCCAGCCGGATTTTGGTGTCGGGGTCGCCGTTGTCCAGTTCCAGGGCGTGAGCCGGCAGTGCGCAAGCCAGGCCGCAGGCCAAGGCCAGCGTGGCTGGCCTGAAGGGTGTGAATACCTTGTTCATCGAATGTCTCCTCGTTATGTCGTCGTTGTTACGTGAATGGGGGATGGGTGCCCTCGCACCCGCGGCGTGTCAGCGTTAGATATAGTTAGATATAGGTGGAGGCCAGGCCGCCGTCGACAGGAATGTTGGCGCCGCTGACCCAGCGCGCGGCGTCGCCGCACAGCCATGCGATGACGGGTGCGATTTCGTCGGCAAAGCCGGGGCGCAGCATGCGGTGGGCATCGGCCTGAACGCGCTCCTGGCCCAGCATCGCCACGAAGTCGCCCAGGATGGGCGTGAACACCGGGCCGGGCGCCACGCAGTTCATGCGCACACCTTTGCCCAGGAACCACTCCTGCGACTGCGTGGCGTTCCAGACGATCAAGGCTTCCTTGAAGTACTGGTAGCAGGTGGCTTGCGGCACAGGGTGGCTGCGCAGCCAGGCGGCACCGGCCTCGAAACCCTTCGCTGCCGCCAGCTCTTTGTGCAGGGCCAGCCGCTGCGGCCATTCGGCGCCCAGGATGGACGCCACGTTGACGATGCTGCCGCCGCGCGGCATGCGCGCCAGCACCTTTTCCGTCAGATGCCGCAGGCCCAGGTAATTCACGCGGGCCACCAGCTCGCCGTCTGCCGTGCCGGGTACGCCGGCGATGTTGCACAGCGCGTCAACCTGCGCCGGCAACTGGGCCACGGCGGCATCGATGGCCGCGGCGGTGCCGAGGTCGGCCTTGATGAAGCCGTCCAGCGTCAGGCTGGGATCGTTGCGGTCCATGCCGATGACCGTGGCGCCCTGAAAGCGCGCCAGCCTGGCCACCTCGGCGCCGATGCCGGACGAGGTGCCGGTGATGACAATGGTTTTGCCTTGCAGGCTCATAAAGCCTCCCGGGTGTGTGGATTCATGAAGGTCTCCTTGATGTGGTGAGCCAAAAAAATCGAAAAAGCTGAAGCGGTCCGTTCAGAACGGGAACATGGGCGCGGTGTCCTTGACGGTCATCCATTGCCATTGCGTGTATTCCTCCCAGTCGGACGGGCCGCCCACGCTGGTGCCGTTGCCCGCGATGCCAGGGCCGCCGAAGGGGTTGACGCAGTCGTCGTTGACGGTCTGGTCGTTGATGTGAACCATGCCGGCCTTGAGCTGCTGCCCCACCGCCATGGCGCGGCCCACCGAGCGCGAAATCACGGCGCAGGCCAGGCTGCCGGTGTTGTTGTTGGCCAGCGCGACCGCTTCCTCGTCGTTGCCGAAAGTGACGATGTTGGCCACCGGGCCGAAGGTCTCTTCATCGAACACGCGCATGCCGGGCTTGACGCCGGACAGCACCGTCGGCTTGTAGAACAGGCCGTCGTAGCTTCCGCCGGCTTCCAGCTTGGCGCCGGCCTTGATGCTGTCCTGCACGATGGCATGCACGCGATCACGCTGGCGCGCATCGATCAGCGGCCCGAGCGCGACCTGGCCGGTGGCACCGTCGCCGACCGGCAGGTGCGTGGCCTTGGCGACCAGGCGCTGCAGCAGCGGGGCCGCGATGCTCTGGTGAACGAGGATGCGGTTGGCGGCCATGCAGATCTGGCCCTGGTGCAGGTAGGCGGCCCAGGCGGCGTTGCTCGCGGCAATGTCCAGGTCGGCATCGTCCAGGATGATCAGCGAGTTCGCGCCGCCGAGTTCCAGCGACACCTTCTTGAGGTGCTTGCCCGCGAGCTCGCCGATGCGCCTGCCCACCGCGGGCGAGCCGGTGAAGGCKATCATGGGCACCAGCGGGTCGGTGACCAAGGCTTCGCCGGCTTCGGCGTCGCCGGGCAACACATGCAGCAAATCCTTGGGCAGGCCCGCCTCCGCAAAAATGCGTGCGATCATGAGGCCTCCGGTCACCGGCGTGCGGGTGTCGGGCTTGATCACCACCGCATTGCCCGCGGCCAGCGCCGGCGCCACCGCGCGCAGCGTCAGGATCAGTGGAAAGTTGAAGGGCGAGATGACACCCACCACGCCGTGCGGCACGCGGCGGGCGATGCTGGTGCGCCCCGGCACGCTGGGCAGCACATGGCCCTGGGGCTGCAGCGGCATGGCGGCGGCCAGGTGGCAGATGGTGATGGCTTCGCGTATCTCATGCTGCCCCTTGGGCAATATGCCGCCGGTCTCCCGCGTGGCATACAGCGCGAGTTCGTCGAAGTGCTGCTGGAACAGCGCGCCGGCGCGGCGGAAGACGTCGGCCCTCTCGCGCGGGGGCAGGGCGGCCCAGGGCTTTTGTGCATTGGCCGCCGCCCGCGTGGCCGCGGCCACATCCGCCGCGTTGGCGATGCCCACCGTGCACATCACCTTGCCGGTCGCGGGCTCGACAACGTCGCGCTTCCCGCCGCCCAGCGGCGCTTGCGCCAGCGCGGAGAAATCCAGAAATGCCATCGCGTCGGATACACCCATTTGCTTTTGTCCTTACGGTTGTTTGATCAGCTCGCCACATCGGCGCGTCGTGCTCCTGTATCGCAATGCATGTACCAGCGCCGCGTGCCAGGGCCCGCTTGCTGCGCTGCACCCAAAGCTTTTTCACTGGGAAAACGGGGACATACCCTA
Source organism: Polaromonas sp. P3_C2 (assembly GCF_056402675.1). Classification (NCBI taxonomy): domain Bacteria; kingdom Pseudomonadati; phylum Pseudomonadota; class Betaproteobacteria; order Burkholderiales; family Comamonadaceae; genus Polaromonas; species Polaromonas sp. P3_C2. The sequence continues at coordinate 6,492 of NZ_JBFUGX010000060.1, forward strand.
GGTATGTTTGCTGCGGTGCAGCACATGGAAACCACCCATGTTTTCTTCATCAAATAGTTATAAAGTTGAATCAAATTTCACCAATTGATCAAATCAAATCAATCAAATCGAGGAGCAAAGCCATGCGCGCATCCGATCGCATTTCCCTGGCCGAGGTGGCTCGGGCCACCGGGGTCGCGCTGGGCAGCTTCGACAGCGCGTCGGTGGCCAAGGCCATGGGCGGGTTTGCCAGCACGCACATCGGCGGCGACACGCACCCGACGATCGCGGACATCAGCGAATGCCTGTTCTTCTCACCGGGTGACGGGCGCATCTGGCTGCAGGACCAGCGCATGGTGTTGCTGCACACCGAGGCACTCGGTTCCATGCGCCGCGAAATGATCGACAGCCTGGGCATCGAAAAAGCCCGCGGCCTGTTCACCCGCGCCGGTTATGTCAGCGGCGCCCGTGATGCCCAGCTGGTGCGCAAGCACTGGCCCGACGCCGACCCGCCGGCTGCCGCCATGGCCGGCACGCGCCTGCATGCGCTCGAGGGCGTGGTGAAGGTCGAACTGGTCAGCGTGACCTACGACCCGGACACCAGCGGCTATGAAGGCGAATTCATCTGGCACAACTCCAGCGAGGACGATGAACACATTGCCGCCTACGGCATAGGTGGCTCCCCGGCCTGCTGGATGCAGGTGGGCTACGCCACGGGCTACGTCAGCACGCTGTTCGGCCGCCTCATCGTTTTCCGGGAAACCATGTGCCGGTCCATGGGCCAGGCGCAATGCCGGGTGGTCGGCAAGTCCGCCGACAAATGGGACAACATTGAAGAGGACATGCGCTACCTGAATGCCCGGGAGTTTGTCGACACCGCGGCCTATGCGCGCAGCGAATCGGTCCCGGCCGACCTGGCGACCGGCGACATGCCGGCCGGCGACGCGATGGTGGGAGCCTCATCCGCCTTCAACGCGGCCTGCCATCAATTGAGCCGGGTGGCACGCACGACGGCCACCGTGCTGTTCACGGGCGAGTCGGGCGTGGGCAAAGAAAAATTCGCCAGCATGCTGCACAGGATCAGCCCGCGCAAAGAGCAGCCTTTCATTGCCGTGAACTGCGCGGCCATCCCGGAGACCCTGATCGAGTCCGAGCTGTTCGGCGTAGAGCGCGGCGCCTACACCGGGGCCAGCCATTCGCGGCCGGGCCGCTTTGAGCGGGCCAGCGGCGGCACCCTGTTCCTGGACGAAATCGGCATGCTGAGTTTTGTGGCGCAAGGCAAGCTGCTGCGCGCCCTGCAGGAGGGCGAGGTCGAACGCGTGGGCGGCACACGCGGCATCGCCGTCGACGTGCGTGTGGTGGCCGCCACCAATGAGGACTTGCGCCAGGCCGTGCGCGAAGGCCGGTTCCGCGAAGACCTGTTTTTCCGGCTCAATGTGTTTCCCATTCACCTGCCGCCGCTGCGCGAGCGACGCGACGACATTCCCCTGCTGATGAACCACTTCCTCAACCACTACCGGCGCAAGCACGGCTGCAACACCGGCGGCTTCACGCAGGCCTCGGTGCGCACGCTGCTGAACTACGACTTTCCCGGCAACATCCGCGAACTGCAAAACCTGATCGAGCGCGCCGTGATCATGGCCGATGCCGACGGCTTGATCGACGTGCACCACCTGTTCACCGGCGGCGAGACCTTGAGCACCGAGGTCATGACCTTGCGGATGCAGGGCAGCTCAGGCACTTTGAACTTCGACGGTGCGCCGGCCGGTGCGCATCCCGTGCCGGCTGGCACCGCCGCTTCGCAGCAGTCCCTGGAGCAAACCGAGCGCGACATGCTGGAACGCGCCATCTCCGCCTGCCAGGGGAATCTCTCGGCAGCGGCGCGGCGGCTCAACACCACGCGGGCGAAGCTGGCTTACCGCGCCAGAAAACACAGCCTGATTTGAACCGCGTGCGGGGCCGTGGATCAAGCTGCCGGCGCCAGCGCCCCCAGGTAGGCCCTGACCTTCTCGTCGCGCGCCAGCGTGTCGAAGTCAGGCGCTTCGCTGACCGCACCTTTTTGTACAAAGATGAAACGCTCGCAGCATTGCCGCAGGATGTCGACGTGGTAGGGCTCGTTGGGATGCAGGCATAAAAACACCAGGCGGCCGTTGGCCCTGAGTTTGGCGAAGAAGTCCAGCATGAAGCCGATGTAGCCATCCTGCGTGTTGAACTGCGGTTCGTCGAACAGGTGCACCAGCGGCGAATCGCTCTGCGCATGCGCCAGCATGAAGTCGGGTTTGGTCTTTTGAAATGACCGCACCTGGTATGACTGGTGGTAGTGGATCGCCAGCCGGTCGCGTTCGCGTGTGCGCACCTGGTGGATGTCCTGGCCGTTGACCAGCACGCGGCCCGCGCTCGGCAGGTTGCTACCGGTGATCAGTTCGAACAGCGTGGTCTTCCCGGAACCGTTGGGGCCCATGACACCAACCACGCAGGGCTTGTGCACCTCGAAATCGGCGTTCAGTGAAAAGGTGGTCGTCTTGCGGAAGACGCCATGCTGGTATTGCTTGGCGACGTTCTCGACGCGTAACAGTGGATGGCTCATGCTGGCTCAGACTCCCAAAAGCTGCCGGCACAAGGCGGCGTCGTTGCGCAGATCGGCCGCAGGGCCCTCGTGGACGATCACGCCCTGGTTCATCACATAGGCGCGGTCGGCCACCTGTAGTGCGCTCTGCACGTTTTGCTCGACCACCAGCACCGCGATGCCTTCGGCCTTGAGCCGGCTGATGGTTTTCATCACGTCCTGCACCACCTTGGGCGCCAGGCCCTGGCTGGGTTCGTCGAACAGCACCAGGCCGGGCGAGCCCAGCAGCGCGCGCGAGATTGCGACCATCTGCATTTCGCCGCCCGAGAGGTTTTCGCACTCGCGGTGCATCAGGTATTCGAGCGCGCTGAAGATTTCAAAACATTCCTTCTCCTGCCAGGGGCGAAAGCGCGTGGTCTTGCGGGCGATAGCCAGGTTGCGCGCTACCGTCAGCGTCGGGAAGATGCGGCGGTCGTCCGGCACCCAGCCCATGCCGGCCTTGGCGATCTCGTGCGTGGGCATACGGGTGATGTCGCACGCGTCGAAGGCAATGCTGCCCTTGCGTGGCGGCGTGAGGCCGAGCACGGAGCGAAGCAGCGTGGTCTTGCCCGCGCCGTTGGGGCCCAGCAGTGCCACCACTTCGCCGGCGCCGACTTTCAGCGATATGTCGAACAGCACCTGCGTTTCGCCGTAGTAGGTGTCTATGCGGTTCACCGCCAGCATGTCGGCCTGCGGCGACACGGTTTTGATGACGGACTTCAGGACCGCGCTCATGCCAGCGCCCCCAGGTTGGACCGCCGCACCCATTCGTTTTCACGCAACTGGTCAGGCGTGCCATGGCTGATGACCTGGCCCCAGTGGATGACGGAGATCTGGTCGGCGAGCTTGAAGAGGAAATTCATGTCGTGTTCGATGATCACAATCGTGAGCTGGCGCTTGAGTTCTTTCACCAGCTCCATCAGGCGCGCCGTGCCTTCGGCACCCAGGCCGGCGGTGGGTTCGTCGAGGAAGAGCATGCGTGGCTCGGCTGCGAGTGCTACACCGATCTCCAGCGCGCGGCGCTCGCCGTAAGACAGGCTGCTGGCCAGCACGTGCTCCTTGCCCTTGAGGCCGACGCGCTCGAGGATGGCCGCGGCCAGTTGCTGGGCCGTGCTGTCGGCGCCCAGATCGCGCCAGGGGTTGAAGCCCTGCCTGCGCACATGCGGCGTGGCCACCAGCACGTTGTCGAGCGCGGTGTAGCTGTCGAACAAATTCATGATCTGGAAGGAACGCGACACGCCCTTGCGGGCAATCTCCCGCGGCGAGAGGCCGGTGATGTCCTCGCCGGCAAAGGTCACACGGCCGCGGTCGGGCTTGTAGCGGCCCGTCAGCACATTGAAGCAGGTGGTTTTGCCCGCGCCGTTGGGGCCCATGATGCCGTTGAGCTCACCTTCCCTGAAGCTGAGCGTGATGTCTTGCAGCACCACCTGGGCACCAAAGCGTTTGGACAGGCCGCTGGCCTCGAAGAGCTTCACAGTGCACCTCCGGCGGGGGTTGTCACGGGTTTGGCCACCACAGTGCGCCGCGGCCGTG
>NZ_JBFUGX010000061.1:0-10575 GCF_056402675.1 Polaromonas sp. P3_C2
CGAGTTTTTCAAGACGCATATCGACAGCGAAGCCAAAAAATGGGGTGACGTAATCCGCAACGCCGGAGTAAAGCTCGACTGAGCTTGCCTTCTCGCGTAGACCTGCTGCTGCGTGTCTGCCGTTCGTTCCATACCCGGCTGCGCTGATAGGCGCAACCACATACCAAAACAGACCCCAAGGACAAGCATGCTCAGTTCCCCCGTCCCCGCTACCCAGGTTCTCGCGCACTGGGCTGCCACGGTTCCCAATCAATGGGGTGAATCCACCCTGCGCACGGCGGAGCACTCCCTGGAGGACACCATTGCTGCCATGGTGGCAGGTGCTGGGGACCCGGTTTGCGCCTCGGTACGGGCGGGATTGCCTGCCACGGGCCCAGTCCCGGTGGTGGGCAGCAGCACCGGAACTTGTGCCGCCTTCAGTGCGCTGGCCAACGGCACGGCCGCCCATGCGCGGGAGCTGGATGAGATGTTTCTCGTCGCTGGCGGTCATTTTGGCTGCGCCGTGATCCCAGCCATCCTGGCGCAAGCCCACGAGATTGATGCCACGCTCGATGCGGTTCTGGATGCACTGATCGTCGGAAGTGAGGTGATGGCCCGCGTCGGGATGGCGATGGACCGGTCCCATGCCGAAAAAGGCTGGCATGGCACCCAAACCATTGGTGTAATTGCTGCCGCAGCCGCTTGCGCCAGACTGCTTGGGCTGGGAGTCGGCGGGATGACACACGCCCTCAGCTTGGCCGTTTCCATGGCAGCTGGACCCAAGGTCCAGTTCGGCACCGACACGAAACCCGTGCATGCCGGACTGGCGGCGCAAGGTGGTGTGTTGGCCGCATCGCTGGCGGCATCGGGCGTCACCGGTAGCGATACAGCCCTGGAAGGCCCGCACGGGTTTGGCGCACTCTACGCCGGTGGCTCTGCGGCCGACTGGCAGTCCGTGGCTGCGGTCAGTGACGGCCCGCTGGCGATCGACAGCCATGGCCTGGCGTTCAAGCTGTATCCCAACTGCGCGTCCACGCACCGCTGCCTGGACGCATTGCATGCCCTCGCAACCGAACATGGTTTTGGCCCGGAAGCGGTGGAGCGTGTTGAAACCCTGGTCGGGCGCGTCAACCTGGTGAACCTCAAATACCCAGAGCCCCAGGGTCCCCGCGAGGCCATGTTCTCCATGCCCTACGCGGTGGCAACGATGCTCCGTTACGGCACGGTCACGTTGGCCGACTTCACGCCGCAAGCGGTGCATGACGATATGACCCGGCGCCTCATGCCACGCGTCGCAATGCACCTGGACTCGACACGCGTAGAAACCGCAACGCAGCTGCTTCCCCACACCACGGCCGTGATCTTGAAGGACGGACGACGCCTGGAGCGTGTGGTTCACCACGCCAAAGGGTCATTCCTGAATCCGTTTTCGCCGTTGGAGCGGCAAATCAAATTCGAGCAATGCACCACGGGCATCCTTCCGGAAGAGCGTTTGGCACCGCTTCGCGACAACCTGGCTCGACCGCAAGGCGTCAAGGTTCGCCAACTGCTGGCGCTGCTGCAGTTCGAAGCCCGGGTCGATGACGGCACGCGTTTCGGCCGTCCACGAGGAGGCGGGTCGAGCCCCCTTCCCTGATCCATGGAATCCAGCCCTGCTCAGGCGGGCCCGAACCCGACGGTTCCCCCGTCCGGATCACAGTCGAAGCGGCGCTGGCAACGGAGAGTCCGCGTTTGGAAATGACCGTGTTGCAGCAGGTTGACAACTGATCGATACCCAAGTCCGTCAGATTCGCGGCACAAAAGGAAGCTCTCATCATCATGCACAACCGTTGTTTATCGTCGGCTTTCGCCAAGGCCCTGATGGCACTGGCCGTGGGGGCCCTTGTGACGGGAGCCGGTCCGGTACTCGCCGCAGAGATCATAGTGGGCCAGGTCGGCCCCATGTCAGGGCCGGAGGCCGGTCAGGGCCGCGCTTACGCCGCCGGCATGCAATTGCATTTCAACGCCATGAACAAGGCCGGCGGCATCAACGGTCATAAGTTCACACTCTTGCGCAAGGATGATGGCGGGAGGCCCGACGACACGGTCACTTTGACCAAGCAGATGATTGCTGAAGATAAGCCGCTGGTCCTGGCCGGCTACTTTGGCGGCAAGAATGTTGCAGACTTGGTGTCTGCGGGAATTTTGGCAAAAGAAAAGATCGCTCTGGTGGGCTACCGTACTTCGGAGATTCAGCCGGACACCCCCTACCTGTATAGCGTGCGGGCAGGCCTGCGCGACGAGATTTCCAAACTCATCGAGCATTTGGCCACCATCGGGATTAAGCGCCTGGGGCTTTTCCATGAGGCTGGGCCGGGCTCAACTGCGGTAATCGCCGCGGCCGAGGAGTCAGCTAGGAAAGTCAGAGCGACGATCGAAGGACGCGCCTCCTACGTCGCCAACACGGTCAACGTCACCGACGCCGTGAACACTTTCATGAACATGCAGCCGCAAGCGATCATCATGGTTTCCAGCGGGTCTGCTGCGGCTGGCTTCATTGAGAAGTACCGTATTGCAGGTGGCGCGGCTCAACTGCTTTCGCATTCGGGCGCCGACATCGAGCAACTCTCGAAACGACTGTCTCCGGAGCAGATGCAAGGTGTGGCTATCGCCCAAGTGACGCCAAGTCCGTACAAGGTCTCCAGTCAGCTAGTCAAGGAATTTACTGAGACCGCTGCCAAGACACCCAACCTGGAAGTGCCTGTGAGCTACGCCATGATGGAGGGCTATATTGCCGCTCGCGTCATTTCTGAAGCGATACGCCGCCAAGGCAGCAGGCCCAGCCGCGAGGGGAGCGTTCTAGCCTTGGACAGCATGAGTAATTTTGACTTTGGTGGTTACTTGATCAGCTTTAAACCTGGACAGCACTCTGGCTCCAGCTTCGTCGAGTTATCCATCGTCACCAGCGCTGGCAGGATTCGTCAATAGCTCAAATAATTTGCCATTGATCAGTTGGGTAATAGCAGCCCCCGGCGATTTACATATTCCGCCGGTACTGCCCACCCACCTCAAACAGCGCATTGGTGATCTGCCCCAGCGAGCATACGCGCACAGCCTCCATCAGCACTTCGAACACATTGAGGTTTTCGATCACGGCCTGCTGCAGGCGTTTGAGCATGGCCGGTGACTCGGCGGCGTGGAGGCGGTGGAAGTCGTCCAGGCGCTTGAGTTGGCTTTGCTTTTCTTCCTCGGTGGAGCGGGCCAGTTCAAGCTTGTCTTGTACCGCATCGCCGTGCGGGTTGCGGAAGGTGTTGACGCCGATGATGGGCAGCTCGCCGGTGTGCTTGAGCATCTCGTAGTGCATGGACTCGTCCTGGATGCGGCCACGCTGGTAGCCAGTTTCCATGGCGCCCAGCACGCCGCCGCGCTCAGCGATGCGTTCAAACTCCAGCAGCACGGCTTCTTCTAGCAGCTCGGTGAGCTCCTCGATGATGAAGGCGCCCTGTGAGGGGTTCTCGTTCTTGGCCAGGCCCCATTCGCGGTTGATGATGAGCTGGATTGCCATGGCGCGGCGCACCGATTCTTCGGTGGGCGTGGTGATRGCCTCGTCAAACGCGTTGGTGTGCAGCGAGTTGCAGTTGTCGTAAATCGCGATCAGCGCCTGCAGCGTGGTGCGGATGTCGTTGAACTGGATTTCCTGCGCATGCAGGCTGCGGCCCGAGGTCTGGATGTGGTATTTCAGCTTCTGGCTGCGCTCGTTGGCRCCGTATTTCTCTTTCATGGCCACGGCCCAGATGCGGCGCGCCACGCGGCCCATCACCGTGTATTCCGGGTCCATGCCGTTAGAGAAGAAGAAACTCAGATTGGGCGCGAAGTCGTCGATGTGCATGCCGCGCGCGAGATACGCTTCGACAAAGGTAAAACCGTTTGACAGCGTGAAGGCCAGCTGGCTGATCGGGTTGGCACCAGCTTCGGCGATGTGGTAACCGCTGATGGAGACGCTGTAAAAGTTGCGCACCCGGTTGTGCACAAAGTACTGGGCGATGTCGCCCATGACTTTGAGGCTGAACTCGGTCGAGAAGATGCAGGTGTTCTGTCCCTGGTCTTCTTTCAGGATGTCGGCCTGCACGGTGCCGCGAACGTTTTCCAGCACCCACTCGCGAATCTTCGCGGCTTCGGTTGCCGTGGGGTTGCGGCCATTGTCCTTTTTGAATTTTTCCAGATTCTGGTCGATCGCCGTGTTCATGAACATCGCGAGGATGGTCGGCGCCGGGCCGTTGATGGTCATGGAAACAGACGTCGATGGGTTGCACAGGTCAAAGCCGTCGTACAGCACCTTCATGTCGTCCAGCGTGGCGATGGAAACGCCCGAGTTTCCGACCTTGCCATAGATGTCAGGGCGCAGTGCCGGGTCGTTGCCATAGAGCGTGACAGAGTCAAACGCGGTGGACAGCCGCTTGGCCGCCATGCCTTCGCTGAGCAGCTTGAAGCGGGTGTTGGTGCGGAAGGGGTCGCCTTCGCCGGCGAACATGCGGGTCGGGTCTTCACCCTCGCGCTTGAAGGCAAAGGTGCCGGCAGTGTAAGGGTAGCTGCCGGGCACGTTGTCAAGCATCAGCCATTTGAGAATTTCGCCGTGGTCTTCGTACTGCGGCAGCGCCACCTTGCGGATGGTGGTGCCCGAGAGCGATTTGGTGGTCAGCGCCGTGCGGATTTCCTTGTCGCGGATTTTGACCACGTATTCGTCACCGGCGTAGGCGGCCTGCATGTCGGGCCACTGGGCGAGCAGGGCGCGGGCATCGGCGTCCATGCGCGTCTTGCGGTGACCGGCCAGGTCCAGCGCGGCTTCGGCGGCTGGCGCGCGGTCGGGCTTGTCGATCTTGAGCATGGAGGCCGCGGCCTTGAGCTGCTGCACCTCGCGCGCCAGTTGGGCTTGCGCGCGGGCACGTTTTTTGTAGCCGCGCACCGTGTCGCTGATTTCGGCCAGGTAGCGCGTTCGCGCGGCCGGCACCACCGGCGTCTGGTTGGTACTGTGGCGCACTTCGGCCGCGGGTAGCACACCGCCCTCAAGCGCCAGGCCCAACGCGGCCAGGCGCGGCTTGAGCGCCTGGTAGAGGGCCGTCACGCCGTCGTCGTTAAAGCGCGCAGCCATGGTGCCGAAGACCGGCATCTTGTCGGCCGGCGTGCCCCAGGCTTCCTTGTTGCGTTGCACTTGCTTTGAGACATCGCGCAGGGCGTCGAGCGAACCCTTTCGGTCGAACTTGTTGATGGCGATGAACTCGGCGAAGTCCAGCATGTCGATTTTCTCGAGCTGGCTGGCGGCGCCGAATTCGGGCGTCATCACGTACATGGGCACGTCCACATGCGGCACGATGGCGGCATCGCCCTGGCCTATGCCGGAGGTCTCGACCACGATCAGGTCAAACCCTGCGCATTTGCAGGCGGCGATCACGTCGGGCAGGGCCTGACTGATTTCGGAGCCGAAGTCGCGCGTGGCCAGTGAGCGCATGAAGACGCGTTGACCGCTGTCGGCGTCCTTCTGTCCTGCCAGGGGGACAGTCCAGGGGTTGATCGCGTTCATGCGGATGCGGTCGCCGAGCAGCGCGCCACCACTCTTGCGGCGAGACGGGTCGATACTGATGACTGCCACGCGCAATTTGTCGTTCTGGTCCAGGCGCAGGCGGCGTATCAACTCGTCGGTCAATGAAGACTTGCCGGCGCCGCCAGTGCCCGTAATCCCCAGCACAGGGATCTTGCAGGTGGAGGCCTGCGTGCGGACTTTGTCCACCAGCGCCGCGTCGGCCTTGCCATTCTCCAGCGCCGTGATCAACTGCGCCAGCGCCCGCCAGTTCATCTCTCCGTGGCCTTCAATGGCCGTGACGTTCTTGGGCGCGAAACTGGTCAGGTCTTTGTCGCAGCGCATGACCATCTCGCCGATCATGCCGGCCAGGCCCATCTTCTGGCCGTCTTCAGGGCTGTAGATGCGGGTGACGCCGTAAGCATGCAGCTCGCGGATTTCGGGCGGCACGATGACGCCGCCGCCCCCGCCGAACACCTGGATGTGTTCGCCGCCGCGGCTTTTGAGCAGGTCGACCATGTACTTGAAGTACTCGACATGCCCGCCCTGGTAGGAGCTGATAGCGATGCCTTGCGCGTCCTCCTGCAGGGTGGCTGTGACCACTTCGTCCACGCTGCGGTTGTGGCCCAGGTGGATGACCTCCGCGCCCATGCTCTGCAGGATGCGCCGCATGATGTTGATGGCGGCATCATGACCGTCAAACAGGCTAGCCGCCGTGATGAAGCGCACTTTGTGAGTAGGGCGGTAGCTGGCGAGCGCTTTGTATTCAGCGGACATGTCGGTCATGGTTGTCTCCGGGCGGCGGTTGGGCCGTCGATCTGTGATCTGTTTGATTGACGTTTACGTAAACGTCAATCTTAGCCGGTAAGCCGGCGCCGATCAAGTGTGCGCCCTGTAGCGGTGCGAGCAAAAAAAGGGACGCGGAGCGCCCCTCTTTGCCAAAGCCTGGGGCCCAATGGCTTCCGGGCTGTTTACCCGTACAGGTATTTAGGCAGCCAGAGCGTCAACCCGGGCCAGACGTACATGAACACCATGCACAGGATCACGATCAGCATGTAGGGCATCATGCCGGCGAAGATCTGGTTGATGGTCACATGGGGTGGCGACACCCCCTTCAGGTAGAAAGCCGACATCGCCACGGGCGGCGACAGGAAGGCCGCTTGCAGGTTCACGAAAACCAGCACGCCCCAAAGAATCGGATCGATCTGGAAATGCTGCAGCAGTGGCAGGAAGATGGGCACGAAGATCACGATGATCTCGGTCCACTCCAGTGGCCATCCCAGGACGAAGATGATGGCCTGCGACAGCAGCAGGAACTGCAGTGGTGTCAGATTCATCGACATTACCCATTCCTCGACGACGCGCTGGCCGCCCAGCAGAGCGAAAACCGCGGAGAAGAGTGCTGAACCCACAAACAGCCAGCACACCATGGAGGTCGTCTTGCAGGTCAGGAACACCGCCTCCTTGATTTTCTGAAAGTCCAGCGTGCCGGCATGCCAAGCCATGAGAAAGGCGCCGGCCGCGCCGACGGCCGCCGATTCGGTGGCGGTTGTGATGCCGAACAGGATGACCCCCAGCACGACGATGGTTAGCAGCGCGAGCGGCATGACCGAGCTCACCAGCATCCGCAGGATCTCGAACTGCTCGGCGTCGAAGCGTCGGTAGTACCACAGCAGCAGTCCCGCCATCAGCACGCAGGCGATGGCAAAGCCCGTGTAGAAGGACTCGGGCACGGGTGCGGTCTGTGGCCCCGAACCCGAGGGCTCGCCTATTTCCTGCAGTGGTGCGTCGGCGGTGGTTGTCGCTGTCGATGGCTTCGCATCTTCCGATCCCGGCGGCGCCTGCAAGCCGCCGGCTTCGGCCGGCTCCTTGACCGTGTCGCCGGGTTCTTTCAGCCCTTCTTCCGCAGGTGGTTCCTGGAGGCCGCCTTCGGCGGCCGGCGGCTCCTTCACGCCGCTCTCCGCCGGTGGTTCCTGGACTTCGCCGCTGACTGCGGGCCCTTGCAGGCCTCCGCCCGCCGGCGCTGCGGCCTTGGCGGTGCGTGCCGCCGCCACCTGGGCGATGTTGTCGGCCTGCGAATGGATGACCACATACCACCAGGTGCCGCCCAGAGTCGCCAGCGCGAGCACCACCGGCACCAGGGCTGTGCCCAAGCTGCGCAACAGGAAGCCGCGGCTGACTTGGGCGCCCGCCTGCAGCGCCTTGCCCGGAGCCGCGACGGCCATGGCCAACGCCGGCAGCGTCCTGCGCGAATAGGCGGCGGTCACCTGCTGCAGCCAGAGCGGCACCGGCGCGCGGTTCTGCTCCGGCGGCAGCTTGGGCGCGATCTTGGGGTTGAGCATGACCCAGCCGACGATGTAGACCAGGTAGAGCAGGGCCAGGAAGAAGCCGGGGAACATGGCCGCCGCGTAGAGCTTGACCACGGACTGGCCGGCGACGGCGGCGTAGACGATGATCATCACCGAGGGCGGGATCAGGATGCCCAGCGTGCCGCCGGCGGTGATCACGCCGGCCGCCAGCCGCGTGTCGTAGCCGGCGTTGAGCATGGGCCGCATGGCGATCACGCCCATCAGCACCACCACAGCGCCCACCAGGCCACTGGCGATGCCCCAGAACGTGCAGATGATCAGGGTGGTGACCGCCAGCGAGCCGGGCACGCTGCGGAACGCCAGCTGCACGCTATGGAACATCTTGTCCACCAGCGCGCCGCGCTCCATCACATAGCCCATCAGCACAAACAGCGGAATCGATAACAGGGTCTCGTTGGTCATCGCTCCAAAAGCGCGCTGGACCATCAGGTCGAAGATCCTGTTTTCCCAAAAATGGGTGGACGGATCGTAGAAGGCCACGAAGCCGAACGCCATGCCCAGGCCCATCAGTGTGAATGCGGTGGGAAAGCCCATCATGATGACGACCACGATCAGGCCGAGCATGGTCATGCCGAGGACTGCGTTGCTCATTTGGAGACCTCCGCCCTGTGGGCTGCGGTGCCATGAATCTTCGGAACGGCCGGGCGATTCATGTTCAACCTTTCAGGCCGGCGGATTTTTCGATGGCCAGCAGCTTGGCTTCTTCATCGACAAACTCGCTGCCGGCCAGCTGCTGCGCGACCACATCGGATTCCTGGGCGTCCTTGAGCCGCGGTGTCCAGATGCCGGTGCGGATACAAACGACGCAGCGCAGGATCTCGGACAGCCCCTGCATCAGCACAATGGTGCCAGCCACCGGGATGACAAACTTGAACGGATACAGCGGGATAGGGGTGGCGTTGAAGGTTTGTTCGCGCATCGCCAGTGACTCATTGAAGTATGTCCAGCCGGCCCAGGTCAGCGCCATAATCCCGGGCAGGAAGAAGACGATGTACAGGACCAGGTCCAGCCAGGCCTGCGTGCGGGGCTTCAAGTTGCCGTAGAAGAAGTCGCCGCGCACATGGCCGTCATGCGCCAGCGTGTAGGCGCCCCCCAGCATGAACAGCGTGCCATACAGCATGTTATTGACGTCGAAGATCCATGCGGTGGGCGCGTTGAGCGCGTAACGCTTGAAAACTTCAGCGCAAACGACCACCATGAGGATCACGATGAGCCAGGYGGCGGCCTTCCCGACCCAGGTGCTGATGTGATCAGCCGTGTGAAGGATTTTTTGTGTATTCATTTTGAACCGGTGTTCCCATCAAAAAGGCCAGCCATCCAGGGTTGGACGGCTGGCCGGCTTCGCCGGGGCTCGCAGGCTCAGGCCTTCTTCTTGCCGAAGGAATGGTTGTAGGCCATCTTGAAATCGACCATGTAGTCGTTCTGCCAGGGGATGGTGCGCGCGGCGTAGGCCTTCTGCGAGTCGATCACCTTCTTGAACAGCGGATTGGCCTTGGCTTTGTCCTCGATGATCTTGTCCCAGGCTTCCAGCTGTGCCTTGAGCACGGCGTCGGGCGTCTTGTAGAACTTGATGCCCTGTTTTTTCATTTCAGCGTAGTCGGTGGAATTGCGATCTATGGCCTTCCAGCTCATGTCGGCGCTGGCAGCCTGCACGCCGTAGTCGATGATTGCCTTGAGCTCGGCGGGTAGCGCGTTGTACTTGGCTTTGTTAAACAGAATCTCGAACTGCTCTCCGCTCTGGTGAAAGCTCTGAAGCATGCAGTTTTTGACCACATCCGGAAAACCCAGAACACGGTCCGAACTGGCGTTGTTGAACTCGGCTGCGTCGATCAAGCCGCGGTCCAGCGCAGGTACGATCTCACCGCCGGGCAGCGGATTGACGGAGGTGCCCATCGCTGTGAAGATGTCGACCGACAGTCCGACCGTGCGGAACTTCAGGCCCTTCATGTCACCCACTTTGGCGATCGGCTTCTTGAACCAGCCCAGCGGCTGCGTAGGCATGGGGCCGTAGAGGTATGACACCACATCCATGCTGATCGACTTGTAGATTTCTTCCAGCAGTGCTTTGCCGCCGCCGTAGTTGTGCCAGGACAGGACCATGTTCGGGTCCATGCCGAAGGCCGGGCCGGAGCCCCACAGGGCCAGGGCGTTGTTCTTGCCGTAGTGGTAGGCCACCACACCGTGGCCGCCGTCCAGCGTGCCCTTGTTCACAGCTTCGAGCAGCTGGAATGCCGGCACGACCGCGCCGGAGGGGAGCACCTCGATCTTCAGTCGGCCGCCGGCCATGTCATTGACCTTCTTCGCGAAATCGTTGGCGTATTCATGGAAGATGTCCTTGGCCGGCCAGGTGCTCTGGAAGCGAAAGGACGTTGTCTGCGCCATGGCGACCATGGGGGCGGACAGGGCGCCGGCGGCAATCGCGGCGCCTTTCAGCAGGCCGCGCCTGCGGGGGCTTTTGCTCTCGGTCATGACTTGTCTCCTGTTGTTTCGAAAAAGATAAGAGGACTCATCATTCCGTCTTGCCCATTCCTTACAAAGAGGGTTTCCACCAACGCTACAGGTTGTTGCCCCTTCTCAGGGTGAAACTGTTTGTGCGTGACCGACAGGAGCCCGCGAGGAGCTCAGGTGACTTTCAGCCCCCTGAGGGCCGGATCGCCCGGCGGAAAGCGTCTG
>NZ_JBFUGX010000062.1:0-10493 GCF_056402675.1 Polaromonas sp. P3_C2
GAGGCCGAAGCCGCCCAGTGGTGCAAGGCCAACATGAAAAAACCGATCGTTGGCTTCAACAGCCTCCCAGATGGCGGCGGCAGCGCCTGCAGGGGGCACATAGATGACCGACACGGTTGCGCCGGTCGCCTTGGCGGCTTCGGTCACGTTGGCAAAAATCGGGATGCCTTCGAAGTCTTCGCCGGCTTTCTTGGGATTCACACCGGCCACAAAAGCTTCTTTGCCGTTCGCGTAGTCGCGGCACATGCGGGTGTGGAATTGACCGGTTTTGCCGGTGATGCCCTGGGTGATGACTTTGGTGTTTTTGTTGATGTAGATGGACATGTTCTTGGCTCCGGGCTTTTATTTGACAGCGGCGACGATTTTGGTCGCGGCTTCGGCCATGGTGTCTGCGGCGATGATGGGAAGGCCAGAATCGGCCAGCATCTTCTTGCCCAGGTCTTCGTTGGTGCCCTTCATGCGCACGACCAGTGGAACCGAAAGGTTCACGGCCTTGCAGGCGGTGATCACGCCGTCGGCGATGGTGTCGCACTTCATGATGCCGCCGAAGATGTTGACCAGGATGCCTTTGACATCAGGGTTCTTCAGCATGATCTTGAAGGCTTCGGTGACTTTTTCAGCTGTTGCGCCGCCGCCCACATCCAGGAAGTTGGCTGGCTCGCCACCGAAAAGTTTAATGGTGTCCATGGTCGCCATGGCCAGGCCTGCGCCGTTGACCAGGCAGCCGATGTTGCCGTCCAGGCTGATGTAAGCGAGGTCGAACTTGCTGGCTTCGACTTCGGCCGGGTCTTCTTCGTCCAGGTCGCGATAGGCCACGATTTCGGGATGGCGGAACAGCGCGTTGGCATCGAAGTTGAACTTCGCATCCAGGGCCATGACTTCACCCTTGCTGTTGCGGTTCAGGGGGTTGATTTCAACCAGCGACGCGTCGGTCTCCATATAGCACTTGTAGAGCTTTTTCAGGATGTCGACGGTCTGCGCCACGGAGTCGGCAGGCATGCCGATGCCGGCGGCGATTTGCTTCGCCTGGGCGTCCGTCATGCCGACCAGCGGATCGACAAACACCTTGATGATTTTTTCAGGGTTGGAATGAGCCACCTCTTCGATGTCCATGCCGCCTTCGCTGGAGGCGATGAAGGCCACCTTTTGCGACTCACGGTCGGTCACGGCCGAAACGTAGTATTCCTTTTGGATGTCGGCGCCGTCTTCAATATAGAGGCGGCGGACTTTCTGGCCTTCTGGGCCGGTCTGGTGCGTTTTCAGCTGCATGCCGAGGATTTCGCCGGCAATGCGCTTGACGTCGTCGATGGTTTTGGCAACCTTCACGCCGCCGCCCTTGCCGCGGCCGCCCGCGTGGATCTGGGCCTTGACCACCCACACCGGGCCACCTAGCTTCTGGGCGGCTTCCACCGCCTCCTGCACCGTGAAGGCCGGGATGCCGCGCGGCACTGGCACACCAAAATTGCGCAAGATTTCCTTGCCCTGGTACTCGTGAATTTTCATGAAAGACCTTCAGAATTCAGTAAAAGAGGGGGGTGCAACAGGGATTTGGGCAGAGGAATGGGGTGTCGGAAACAGGCCACACCGGCCCAAAAAACCACGTCGGCGGTCACTGCAGGCAGCAACGCAGAACTGTATCATGGTGCGACGCACAACTCTTGTGCCCGCCTTACACCCCGAAAAGGGCCGAAATTGACCTCTGGGGCGGCCAGCCGCCCACTTTGTTTTGTACCTGGAAGCCCATGCCTAAAGTATTTATTGACGGCGAAGCCGGCACCACGGGCCTGCAAATCCGCGAGCGGCTGCAAGCCATGCCGCAGATCGAACTCGTCAGCATCGCGCCCGAGCTGCGCAAGGACGCGGCCGCCAAGCGCGCCCTGATGGCGCAGGTGGATATGGTGATCCTGTGCCTGCACGACGACGCGGCACGCGAATCGGTCGCCATGATTGACAGCTTGACCGGCAAAAAGCCCAAAATCATTGACGCCTCCACGGCTCACCGCACCGTGTCCGGCTGGGTTTACGGCTTTCCCGAACTGACCCAGACCCAGCGCGCCGCCGTAGCCGCTGCCGACCGCGTGGGCAACCCCGGCTGCTACGCCACCGGTGCGATCGCGCTGATCCGTCCGCTGGTTGACGCCGGCATGATCCCGGCCGACTTCCCGCTGAGCCTTCCCGCTGTGAGCGGTTACTCCGGCGGCGGCCGGCAGATGATTGAAGACTACGAAGCCGGCACCGCTCCCCTGTTTGAACTTTACGGCCTGGGCCTGAAACACAAACACCTGCCCGAAATCATGAAATACACAGGGCTCACACGCCGGCCGGTGTTCATTCCGTCGGTAGGCAACTTCAAGCAGGGCATGCTGGTGCAATTGCCGCTGCACCTTGACTTGCTGCCCGGCAAACCAACCGGGGCGCAGTTGCAGGACGTACTGGCCAAACACTATGCCGGCAGCGAATGGGTAACCGCGGAGGCCGCGCCCGAGTCAGGCAAGCTGGATGCGCTGGCGCTGAACGACACCAACAAGATGGAGTTGCGCGTGTTTGCCAATGAAGAGTACCGCCATGCGGTGCTGGTGGCGCGGCTGGACAACCTGGGCAAGGGCGCATCCGGCGCTGCAGTCCAAAACCTGAAGCTGATGCTGGGTCTCTAATCGTCCGGACCAGACAACCAAACTCCTTGCCTCCCAAAGTTGAAGCTCAGCCTTCCATTTTGATGTGTTCAAGCGCCTTTGGCAATTCACTGCCGACTTTCTTTACTACTTCTTCCCAACAACGGCTCTCGCCTTGGCGGAATAGGCGCGCCGTGGGGTACCAGGGGCTGTCGTCCCGTTCAAGCATCCAGCGCCAATCTGGCCGATAAGGCAGCATGAGCCACAGCGGTTTTCCCATCGCGCCAACCAGATGGGCGACGCTGGTGTCGACGCTGATGACAAGGTCCACGCAATCAGCCAGAGCAACTGTGTCTTCAAAGGTTTTCAGCGCGTCACCTGCAAAGAAGATGCCGGCCGACTCGACCAGCTCTTGGTCAGCCTCACGCACCTCTTTTTGCAGGCACACCAGCTGGCAGGACTGCGGCAAAGCGTCCAGCAGCGTCGCCAGCGGCATCGACCTGTTCGCATCATTCTGATGTGTCGCGCTACCTGACCAGACCAAGCCCAGCCTTGGGCCGCGCTCTGTGCTGAGCTTTCGCAACTCTCCTTCCCATCCTGTCTTCAGGGCAGGAATGCTTCGCAAGTAGGGAATGGCCGCCGGAATGCTGGTCAGGTCGGTTTCAAACGCGAACGGTAGGCTGAACAATGGGCAGTGAAAGTCAAAATCCCCAGGCAATTGCCCGCGGCCCACAAGAATGCAGTCATCCTTGAAGTCCGCGCAGAGCGGCTCTATCGAAGCCGGGACCGATAAAAATACTTTCGCGCCTCTGGTGGCAATCAAAGGGATGTAGCGCAGCAACTGTATGGTGTCGCCCAAGCCTTGTTCACCATACAGGAAAATGCTTTTACCAATAAGCGACTCGCCGGTCCAAATAGGCTTGCCGAAATTGGGCCTAGGCGGACGCGGACCAAGCGCGCTGGCAAACCACCGCCATTCGTATTCAGGCCAGCCTTGGCGCAGGTCGCCAAGCAGCAAATGGGCAACGGCCTTGTTCCAGTGGAGATTGGCATGGTCGCCCTCCGCCGCGAGACCGCGATCAGCAACCGTCACCACTTCAGCACAGCGACCCAGATTCAGCAGGGTGCAGCCCATGTTGTACAGAACGTGCGTATTTTGCGGCTGCAGGCTAACGGCGCGTTCATGAAAAGCCATGGCCTGATCAAGCCGACCCAACCGGTCGCAGGCCGCACCGGCATTCGACAGCGCGTCCGCATGCTGGGGCTGCAATGCGATCACCTGCTCGTAACTTTGCAAGGCTAACGCATGCTTGCCCTGTGCAGCCTGAATCGCCGCTTTGCCGTCGAGCGCCGGAACATTCCCGGGATGTTCAGCCAGAATGGCATCGATCAGGGCAAGGGCTTCGTCATGGCGGGCCAAACCGTTCAGCGCGCACGCTTTCTGGATGCCGAAGCCATGGGGTGCTCCGTTTTTCATCTGCCCGTCCGCCACCGTGATGACCTCCTGCCAGCGCTGCAAGTCAAGCAACAGCTTGACCTGGTTGGCTGCCGCATCTACAAAGGCCGGATTGATACGCAGGACCTGCTGGTAGCTATCCAGCGCCGCATCCACCTGGTGCAAATTTTCCTGCACGCGGGCCAGCTCAAACCAGGCCAAATCAAAATCAGGCTTCAAAGTCAGAGCCGCTCGGAAACTGCGGACCGCGTCTTCAACCAACGTCTGGCGCATCTGCACCTGTCCCATCAGGAAATGGGCATCCAGAAGACCGCCGTCCAACGCGAGGGCCTGCCTGAAGCTAGCGCTGGCCTCAGGCAGTTCGCCCAGTTCCATCAGGCCATAACCCAGGTTGACATGGGCCAAGCCATCGTTCGGTGTCATGGCAACCACCTGGCGATAGCAGTCGGTGGCCTCGGAAATCCTGCCTTGTGCCAACAATTCGTTGCCACGTGAGCGCAATGACTGGGCATCTTCGTCCGGGACAATCGGTCCGGCAGATACAGCGCTTTTATTGCGTGCCAGTAGGGTGCGGATACTCTGGAAAATGGCTGACTCCTGAAAGTTTTTCACATTCCCAGGCCAGACTTTGGGAGGAAGGGCCACTGCAGCCTGGATCTCAATACCCTTCCTTGTCGGGATTTTTGAGGACCCACGATGCAACCTCCAGTGTAAAACCTCTTCCCGCCAGAAATCGGATTTGCCGGGCATGTTCTGCGGGGTTGGCCGGGGCTGTGCCAAACTTTCGCTGCCAGATGTCTCGCGCCCGTTCGCGCTCGGTGGCCTTAAGCTGCCCAACCGCCTCCCGTATGGCCGTCACGTCCAGTCCTTTGGCCTGCAGCTCCTGCTGGATACGCGAGGCGCCCAGCTTGCGGGAACGCCGGTTGATGACCGAATCGATGACACGCTCTTCGCTGATGAAATCCTTGAGCTCAAGGTCGTCGAGCACCGCCTTCAGCTGGCCCGGCGTTTCTTCATGCGGAGCCAGCTTGCGTTCAAGTTCGGCGCGTGAATGTTCGCGCGCGGCAAGGTAACGCAATGCGCGGCCCTTGAGGGAAAGGCCAAAACCCGCACGGCGGGCGGGTTTGGCGGGGGAGCTGTCTGCCGGGTTTTCCATGTCAAAGGACCCAGCCAGATTGAAATGCAAGCGCTACTCTTTTGATAGCTGCTTGCGCCCATTCTGATTGGTATGTCGCCTTATTTGGCATTCAAAAGACAGGCTCAGGCGGCTACTTTGGCGGGTTTTTCGGCTTTCTCGGCCTTGGGCGCCTTTTCAGCCGGTGCTGGCTCGGTGCCGGCCGCGGCTTGCACCAGCGGAATACCCAGCGATTCGCGCACCTTGTTTTCGATCTCGATGGCGAGTTCGGGGTTTTCTTTCAGGAACTCACGCGAGTTGTCGCGCCCCTGGCCAATTTTTTCGCCGTTGAAGGCATACCAGGCGCCGGCTTTTTCGACGATGTGGCCGGCCACACCCAGGTCCAGCACCTCGCCCAGCCGGCTGATGCCCTCGCCGTAGAGGATGTCGAACTCCGCCGTCTTGAATGGCGAGGCCACCTTGTTCTTGACCACCTTCACCCGGGTTTCGTTGCCGATCACCTCTTCGCCTTTCTTGATGGAGCCGATGCGGCGAATGTCCAGCCGCACCGAGGCGTAGAACTTCAGCGCATTGCCGCCGGTGGTGGTTTCGGGCGAACCGAACATCACGCCGATCTTCATGCGAATCTGGTTGATGAAGATGACCATGCAGTTGGCCTTCTTGATGGTGGCGGTGAGCTTGCGCAGCGCCTGGCTCATCAGGCGGGCCTGCAGGCCGGGCAGCGAGTCGCCCATTTCGCCTTCAAGCTCGGCCTTGGGCGTGAGCGCCGCCACCGAGTCGACCACGATCAGGTCGACCGCGCCGGAGCGGGTCAGCGAATCAACGATTTCAAGCGCCTGCTCGCCGGTGTCGGGCTGGCTGATCAGCAGGTCTTGCAAATTGACGCCCAGCTTTTGCGCGTACTGGATGTCCAGCGCGTGCTCGGCATCCACAAAGGCGCAGGTGCCGCCCAGTTTTTGCATTTCGGCGATGACCTGCAGGGTCAGCGTGGTTTTGCCCGACGATTCAGGGCCGTAGATTTCAACCACACGGCCGCGCGGCAGGCCGCCGACGCCCAGGGCGATGTCCAGGCCCAGGGAGCCGGTGGAAACGACCTGGATGTCTTCGATGACCTCGCCGTCGCCCAGCTTCATGATGGTGCCTTTGCCGAACTGCTTTTCGATCTGGGCCAGCGCGGCCTGCAGGGCTTTGGCCTTCTCGGTGTTCAGGGCGGCGCTTTGTACAGGGTTTTGGGCGGGGTTCAGTTTGCTGGTCAGTTCCATGAAAAACTCCTTGAAAATCAATGATGTAAAACTTTTTCTCTAATTTCCGGCCTCTGCTTTTAATCACAGCGCTGGATGCATGACCAGTACTTTATGGGCGCCATAGAAATAAGTAAACCCTATTTTTAGTCAGTTTGCCTGATCAATTGAGATACCATGATTTCATGCCTGAAGCAGTCAGTCCACCTCACATTTCCAGCCCCTTTGGTGCCACCGAAGCCGGCTGGCGGCAGACCCACCTGGGCCGCCTGATGGGCCATGCGCTGCGCCGCTTCGACGAGCGCGTGCTGTCGCTGATGGCCAGCAGCATCGAGGTGCCGCTGGCGCTCTCCAACCTGGCCGCACGCGACCAGGTCGGTGCCGCGCACATCCACATCACTCGCCACCTGGCGGTCGGCGGCTCGCGCCTGACGGACCTGGCGCAAAGCGCGGGCATGAGCAAGCAGGCCATGGGCGACCTCGTCGACCAATGCGAAGCCTGGGGTTTGGTGACGCGCCAGCCCGACCCGCACGACAAACGCGCCCGCCAGGTGGTGTTCACCGAATCGGGCCTGCTCTGGCTGGAAGCCTTTCACAGAGCGGTTCGGCAAGCCGAGGATGAGTTTCGCCAGGCTGTGGGGCATGATGTAGCTACGGTGGTCGCGCTGGGACTCGAGGCCTACGCAGCAGCCTGATCCCAACCGACGTCAGCAAACCTCTGGCGACAAAAGCCTAAAATTTGCCGAACAAGTAAAACTGGCCCACAGCTCCCGTAATGCGGACCACTCCCCGGAGACAACCATGCGTATCCTGATTGCCGAAGATGACCAGGTCCTGGCAGACGGCCTGCTGCGCACTTTGCGCGCCTCCGGTGCGGCAGCCGACCACGTGGCCAGCGGCACCGAAGCCGACGCCGCGCTGCTCACCAACACAGAATTCGATCTGCTGATCCTGGATCTGGGCCTGCCGCGCATGCACGGGCTGGAAGTGCTCAAGCGCCTGCGCGCCCGCGGCTCGGCCATGCCGGTGCTGATCCTGACCGCCGCCGACAGCGTGGAAGAACGCGTCAAGGGCCTGGACTACGGCGCCGACGACTACATGGCCAAACCGTTTTCACTGCAGGAACTCGAAGCCCGTGTGCGCGCGCTGATCCGCCGCGGCATGGGCGGCGCCAGCAGCACCATCAAGCACGGCCCGCTGGTGTACGACCAGGCCGGACGCGTGGCCACCATCGACGGCCAGATGCTGGAGCTGTCGGCGCGCGAACTCGGCTTGCTCGAAGTGCTGCTGCAGCGGGCCGGCCGCCTCGTCAGCAAGGACCAGCTGGTGGAACGCCTCTGCGAATGGGGCGAAGAAGTCAGCAACAACGCGATCGAGGTGTACATCCACCGGCTGCGCAAGAAGATTGAAAAAGGCCCGGTGCGCATCGCGACCGTGCGCGGGCTCGGTTACTGCCTCGAAAAAATACCAAATTGATGAGCCCCCACGGTTGCTCACTGCGTGTAGCGCCCTGCCCCCCGAGGGGGCCGCTGCGCCTGCGGCCCGGCAAAGCCGGTTCCGCGGCCCCTGCTGGCATGAAGAGCATGCGCGCCGGACGGACGTCCCGCACGCTTCTTGACCTGTGGCTCTGAGACTCTTCCAGCGCGAGCGCCGAAGCCTCTTCGGCGAGATCCTCGACTGGATGCTCACGCCGCTGCTGCTGCTATGGCCGATCAGCCTGGCGCTGACCTGGCTGGTGGCGCAGAACATTGCAGGCAAGCCATTTGACCGTGCGCTTGAATACAACGTGCAGGCACTGGCCAAGCTGGTGGCGGTCAAAAACAACCAGGTGCAATTCAACCTGACGGCGCCGGCGCGCGAGATCCTGCGCGCCGATGACACCGATCTGGTCTATTACCAGGTTGTGGGCACGCAAGGCGAACTGCTCAGCGGCGAACACGACCTGCCCCTGCCGCCCGATGAAGACAAGCCCACCAACGGCGAGGTGCGGCTGCGCGAAGACCTGATCCAGGGCGAGGATGTCCGCGTGGCCTATACCTGGCTCAAGGTCGAGGTCAAAGCCCCGGCGCCGACAGGCAAGGCGGCTGCACCGCGCAGCGACAAGAGCGCGGGTGCACCCGAAGCCGTGTCCGCCCAGATGGTGCTGGTGCAAGTGGCCGAAACGCTGGAAAAGCGCAAGACGCTGGCCACTGAAATCGTCAAGGGCACCATGGTGCCGCAGTTCGTAACGCTACCGCTGGCCGTACTGCTGGTGTGGCTGGCACTGGTGCGCGGCATCAAGCCGCTGGCCCAGCTTGAAAAGCGCATCCGCGCACGCAAGTCCGACGACATGAGCCCGCTCGATGAAACCGCGGTGCCAGAAGAGGTAGCACCGCTGGTGTCCTCCATCAACGATTTGCTGAGCCGGCTCAAGGTGTCGCTGACCACGCAGAAACGCTTTCTCGCCGATGCCGCGCATCAGTTGAAGACACCGCTGGCGGGCCTGCGCATGCAGGCCGACCTGGCGCAGCGCGAAACCGATGCCGACGAACTCAAAAAATCGCTCAAGCACATCGGCCGTGCCAGCATACGTGCCACCCACACCGTCAACCAGCTGCTGGCGCTGGCACGCGCCGAAACCACAGGCCGCAGCCTCGCCAAGCTGCACATCGACCTGGTGCATATCGTCTCGGAAGTGATGGCCGACTCGGTGCCTCGCGCCCTTGAAAAACAGATCGACCTCGGCTACGACGGGCCCGCCGCCGGCGAGCAGGCGACGCAGCTGGAAGGCAACCCGACCCTGCTCAAGGAGCTGGTGCGCAACCTGCTGGACAACGCCATCAACTACACGCCCGAAAAAGGACAGGTCACGCTGCGGCTCATGACCGACCGCTTCAGCGGCGTACTGGTGCTGCTGGTGGAAGACTCCGGGCCGGGCATCCTGGAGTCCGAGCGCGAGCTGGTGTTCCAGCCGTTCTACCGGACGCTGGGCACCAACGTCGACGGCTCCGGCCTGGGCCTGGCCATCGTGCTGGAAATCGCCAAGCAGCATGGCGCCACCATCACCATTGAAGATGCGGCCCTGCCGGGCCACCCGCAAACGCCCGGTACCCGCGTCACCGTGCGTTTTGTCGGGATGGATTTACCTGACGGTCAGTAGCGGCAGCGGCAGCACCTGCACCCATGCACTTTCCCGGGAATTTTTAAGCAAATGAGCCTGCAATCCATACAGAACTTGCGCAAGCAGCTCCTGAAATGATAGCGAATCAGGGTTTGGCAGGCGGCCACTTGTCGTAAAGCTTCGCACCGATGCGCTCGCCCCACAGCTCGATTTGCGCAGGCGTTCCGGCATGCGGCTGGTTGGCGCTGTCGCCGCGCACATAACCCAGYGCCACGCAGGCGCCGGCCAGCGGGCTCCAGCCGACCGACGAAATTTCGCCCACCATTTGCCCGTCCATCACAATCGCCTCGCCGCCCCAGGCAAAGGCATCCGGCGTGTCAAACACCAGCGTGACCAGTTTCTTGCGCAGCGCCAGCCCCTGTGAATTGAGCAACGCGGCCTTGCCGATAAAGTCAGCCGGCTTGTCGAGCCTGACGCTGAAGGCCAACCCCGCCTCCCACGGCGTTTCGTCCGGGCCGAGCTCTGCGCCCCAGGCGCGCCGGCCTTGCTCAATACGCAGCGCATCCAGCGCGTAGTAGCCTGCATCACGAATACCGAGCGCCTTGCCGGCCTCCATCAGTGCCAGGTACACATGGCGCGCCATTTCGATCGGCGTGTAGAGCTCAAAGCCCGGCCCGCCCACATAGCTCATGCGGGCGGCGCGCACGCGGGCAAAGCCCACGTCAATCTCTTTCGTCCATGAGAACTTCAGCGCCTCGGGCGACAGGTCGTCCGGGCTAACGAGCGCCAGCAGCTCGCGCGCCTTCGGCCCCATCACCGACAGCACCGAGTACATCGTCGACACATCGGTCAACACGGCATGTTCCGCTTCGCCGATACGCCGCGTGATCCAGTCGAAGTCCCTTACCGTTTGCGCAGATCCGGTGATGATGAGGAATTGGTTCGCGGC
>NZ_JBFUGX010000063.1:0-10487 GCF_056402675.1 Polaromonas sp. P3_C2
CGGGCGGCCCCCTCGGGGGGCAGGAAGCTACACGAAGTGAGCGACCGTGGGGGCCACGTTCTAGCCGCCCCGCCTCATCATGTCGAAGAATTCGTGGTTGTTCTTCGTCGCTTTCATGTTCTTGAGCATCAGCTCCATGGATTCGATTTCATCCATGTTGTACATGAATTGACGCAAAATTCGCGACTTTTGGAGAATTTCGGGTGCAAGTAACAGCTCTTCCTTGCGGGTGCCGCTGCGGTTGAGGTGAATTGCCGGGAACACGCGTTTTTCGTACAGGCGGCGGTCCAGGTGGATTTCGCAGTTGCCGGTGCCCTTGAATTCTTCAAAGATCACTTCGTCCATGCGGCTGCCGGTGTCTACCAGCGCGGTGCCGATGATGGTCAGGCTGCCGCCTTCTTCAATATTGCGGGCCGCACCGAAGAAGCGCTTGGGGCGCTGCAGTGCGTTGGCGTCCACACCGCCGGTCAGCACTTTGCCCGATGAAGGCAACACGTTGTTGTAGGCGCGGGCCAGGCGGGTGATGGAGTCCAGCAGGATAACGACGTCCTTGCCGAGTTCAACCAGGCGCTTGGCGCGTTCGATCACCATTTCGGCCACATGCACGTGGCGTGCGGCGGGTTCGTCAAAAGTGGAGGAGATCACTTCGCCGCGCACGCTGCGCTGCATTTCGGTCACTTCTTCAGGGCGCTCGTCCACCAGCAGCACCATCATGACCACTTCAGGGTAGTTGGCGGTAATGGCGTGGGCGATGTTCTGCATCATCACGGTCTTGCCGGACTTGGGCGGTGCGACCAGCAGGGCGCGCTGGCCTTTGCCGATAGGCGCGACGATGTCGATGATGCGGCTGGTCAGGTTCTCTTCGCCCTTGATGTCGCGTTCGAGCTTGAACTGCTCGCGTGGGAACAGCGGGGTCAAGTTCTCGAACATGACCTTGTGCTTGTTGTCTTCAGGCAGGCCGTCGTTGACCTTGTCGAGCTTGTTCAGGGCAAAGTAGCGCTCGCCATCCTTGGGGGTGCGCACTTCGCCTTCAATCATGTCGCCGGTGTGCAGGTTGAAGCGGCGAATCTGGCTGGGGCTGATGTAGATGTCGTCGGTGCTGGCCGTGTAGCTTGAATCCGGAGCACGGAGGAAACCGAAACCGTCGGGCAGCACTTCCAGCACGCCGTCGGCCACGATGGTCTCACCGGTTTTTGCACGTTTTTTGATGATGGCGAACATCAGCTCCTGCTTGCGCATACGGCCGACGTTTTCGATCTCAAGGGCTTCGGCCTGCTTGAGGACTTCAGACACGTGCAGTGCCTTGAGTTCGTTTAAGTGCATGGAGTTACTCCTTGCGGAGTTCATTGATGGAAACGGGGGAGGTTTGAAAAGAAGCCGCAGAAGATGGCTTACAAACCGGGAACTCGAACCAGGCAGCGAGTGCCGTCTGGTGAATAAAGCACATTATGACAGGAAATTCATGCAGGAAATCAAGGCATTTTTCCTGCGTCCGRCCAGCGGCCGGGGGACCTGCGCCGGTCGGGAAGCGGCGGTGCGCCGTGCTTCCCTTCCAGCGCGAAAAACCTCAGGCCAGTTGCTGGTCAATGAAGGCGGTCAGCTGGGCCTTGCTCATGGCGCCGACCTTGGTGGCGGCCAGCTGGCCGTCCTTGAACAGCATCAGGGTGGGGATGCCGCGGATACCGAACTTGGCGGGAATGTCGCGGTTTTCGTCGACGTTCATCTTGGCGATCTGCAGGCGGCCGTCGTAACCGGTGGCCACTTCGTCCAGAATCGGCGCGATCATCTTGCACGGACCGCACCATTCAGCCCAGTAGTCCACCAGCACGGGTTTGGAGGCTTGCAGCACGTCGGCTTCGAARGTGGCATCGGTGGTATGTTTGATCAGTTCGCTCGCCATGGCGGCTCCTTTGTCTGKTTAGGATGGTTACGATACGGTACGGCTAAAGTTGTAGTCATTGTGGCAGAAAGCAAGTGGCCGGGTCGGGCGCGCGGGGGCTATGGCGCCGATAGAGATTATTCAATTTGCGGCTTCCGGCCCCATTTCTTTCTTGCCAACCTCTTTTCCCCAACCTCTGTATGCCACCCGTTCCAACCTCTGATGCCGCATGGTCCGCGCCTGATGCGCTGTGCTGGCACCAGGCCATGGGCCGGCTTGCAGAAGCGATGCAGGCGCGCGGCGTCCATCCCGCAGAAGCCGTGGTGCTGCTGCCCTATGCCCAGCTGATCCAGCAGGCGCGCCGCGCCTGGGCTGCGCAGGCAGGCGAGACATTTTTTGTTCCCCGCTTTGAAACCACCATGAACTGGGCCAGCGGCCTGGGCGGCACGCTCGGCTTGTATGTGCCTTCAGGCGACGATTTGCGCATGGATGTGGCGGTCGACATGCTCACAGCCGCATCGCTGCTGGGCCGCGCGGGCCTGGGCGCCCAGCAGGATGCGCTGGCGGGCCGGCTGGTTGAAGCGGCGTGGAGCCTGGCCGGTGTGGCCGCAGCCGTCGTGCCGGCCGCTCGCCGCGCCTGGAGCGAGCGCTTGGCGCTAACGCTGGGAGCAGGCCTGGATTCGCCGGTGCTGGCCCTCGAAGCTGCCGTGGGGCGCATTGCGCTGGCCTGGGCGGCGGCGTCCGCCTATCCCACGGACCGCCTTTTCCAGGCGAAACCTCAGCTGCTCGCCGTGCTGGAAGGCTTTCAGGCCGACCCGCTTACCGAGGCCCTCAAGGCGCACTTCGGCGACCGGTCGGTTTCCATCCCGCTGTGCGTCTCACTCGAAGAGCCCTCGGCACCGCCCGCGCTGCACATTGCGCAAGACGCCGAAGACGAAGCGGGCCGCGCCGCCGCCTGCGTGCTGGCGCATCTGGCGCAAGGCCGCAGCCCGGTTGCGCTGATTGCGCAGGACCGGCAACTCACACGCCGTGTCGGCGCCATGCTCGCTGAGCGCGGCATCGCCATGCGCGATGAAACCGGCTGGAAGCTTTCAACCACTCGCGCCGCCGCCGCTCTGATGAGCCTGCTGCGCGCCATGCCCTGGGACGCGTCGACGGATGCCGTGCTGGACTGGCTGAAAAACGCACCGGCGTTTGACGCCGCGCTGGTCACCGCCGCCGAGACTGAGTTGCGCAAGACCGGCGTGCGCGCCTGGCGCGACCTGCCGGACTTTGCGGAAGACGCCATCTTGCCGCCAGCCTTTGCGGCAACAGGCCCGTTGGCGCGCGAGGTGAACGCATTGCGCAGCCCTTTCAGCCGTGCCCGCCCGCTGGCGATGTGGCTGCGCGACCTGCGCACCCTTTTGCAGTCGGCGGGGCAGTGGGACGCACTGGCGCAGGACGAAGCCGGGCAGACGGTGCTGGACGTGCTGCGCCTGCACGAAGGCGCCGAGACCGAATTCGAAGCATCGCCGGTGATGCGGCTGCATGACTTCACGCAGTGGGCCAATCAGGCGCTGGAGGGCGGCAAGTTTTCCCCGGCGCATCCGCCCGCGGAGCAGGTGGTCATACTGCCGCTGCCGCAGCTGCTGGGCCGCCCCATGCAGGCCGTGGTGCTGCCCGGCTGCGATGAAATCCGCCTGCCGGTGTCACCAGAACCTCCCGGTCCCTGGACGCCCGGCCAACGCGAGCTGCTGGGCCTGCCGTCGCGGGAAGTGCTTGCCGCTGCCCAGCGCCAGGCCTGGCACTATGCCCTGCACATGCCGCATCTCGATGTGCTCTGGCGCACCAGTGAATCCGGCGAACACCTGATCCCCAGCGGCTTTGTGCAGGAGCTGCTGCTGGACCAGGACGAGGAAGCAGTACAGCGCATGGCCACCGACCCCCGCAGCCTGCGTGCCGTGGCAACCCAGCCGACGCCGTATCCCTTCCCGACCGGCGAGGCCTTGCCCGTCATCCGGCTTTCAGCCAGCGCCTATGAAGACCTGCGGCGTTGCCCCTACCGCTTTTTTGCGCTGCGTCAGCTTAGGCTGCAGGAGCCCGAAGAGCTCGAAAGCGAGTTGGGCAAGCGCGACTTCGGCAACTGGCTGCACAGCCTGCTGCGGCATTTCCATGAGGCACTCAAAGCGGCACCAACCCCCGATCTATCAGCGCGGGTAGCTATGCTAAACATAGCAGCGGAGCGCGCCACGCAAGAGCTGGCGCTCAGCGACAGCGAGTTTTTGCCTTTTGCCGCGGCCTGGCCCGGCGTGCGCGAGGGCTACCTGAAATGGCTGGCCGACCACGAAGCCACCGGCGCGGTCTTCGACGAAGCCGAAGTCTGGCGCGAAGTGCCTGTCGGCACGCTCACGCTGCTCGGCCAGCTCGACCGCGTTGATCGCCAGCCTGACGGGCACGCCCTGGTGATCGACTACAAGACCGAGCCGCGCACGACCACGGCCGAACGCATCAAGAACGGCCAGGAAGACACCCAGCTTGCCTTTTATGCCGCCCTGATGAGCGACGACACGCTGGCCGCGGCCTACGTCAACCTCGGCGAAAAAGAGCCGACCAAGACCTATGAGCAAGCCGAGATCGTCGGCTTGCGCGACGAGCTCATCGACAGCATCTTGACCGACATGGCGCGCATCTCGCGCGGGGCGGCGCTGCCGGCATTAGGGGAGGGCAAGGCCTGCGACTATTGCGCGGCCCGCGGCCTCTGCCGCAAGGATTTCTGGAGCCTGGACGAGGAAGCCACGGCAGGGGAGGAGGGCGTATGACCCCGCCGGCTAACACCTTGATCGCTCACGCCGCGGCCTACGAATGCAACGGCGAGCCGCTCTCCGCCGATGCCTTCTACGCCATCGCCTGCGACCCGCGGCGCAGCGTGGCGGTGGAAGCCTGTGCYGGCGCCGGCAAAACCTGGATGCTGGTGTCACGCATCGTTCGGGCCTTGCTGGACGGCGCCACGGCCGCACCGGGGCAGCAGGTCTTGCCGCATGAAATCCTGGCCATCACCTTCACCAAAAAAGCCGCCGGCGAAATGCGAGAGCGCCTGGACGACTGGCTCAAGGCCTTTGCCCACGCCGACGATGAGACCCTGCAGCGCGAACTCGAAATGCGCGGCGTCAGGGTYGATTTTTCAAGCCAAAAAGGCCTGAAAGCCGCGCAGAACGTGCGCGAGCAGCTATCAAATTTATACCGCTCCATTCTGGCCAGCGGCCGCTCGGTGCAGATACGCACCTTTCACAGCTGGTTTGCAGCCCTGCTGCGCAGCGCGCCAGTAGCGGTGCTGCAGCGCCTGGAGCTGCCGGTGAACTACGAGCTGCTGGAAGACGATGCGCCGGCACGCGCGCTGGTGTGGCGGCGGTTTTATGCGGCCGTCGCGGTTGACGCGTCACTCAAGGCTGACTTTGAGGCGGTGGTGCTGGCGTATGGGCGTTTCCAGGCCGACAAGGCCTTGCAAGCCGCGCTCGACAAGCGCACCGAGTTCACGCTGGCTGATGAAAAAGGCGTGATCGACGCCTCGGTACAAGCCTTCAGTGCACAGTTCACTGAATTTGGCGGCCTTGATGAACCCGAAGAGCTGCTCAGCACCAACCGTTTTCACCGRCAAACCTTGAGGGACGCCGCCATCGCGCTGGGCCGCGCGAGCGCGCCGACTTTTTCGGCCAAAGGCGTGGAACTGGAGCAGGCGTTGACGGCCGGAGACTTCCCGGCGGCCATTGCGGCCCTATTGACCGAAAAGGGCACGCCGCGCAAGTTCGGCGAAAAAATTGTCGGCATCGAACAGGTGCGCATTGCGCAAGACCTGGTGCTGCGTGTGGTGGCGGCCCGCCAGCAGCATGACGCCTGGCTGTACCAGCAGCGCATGGCGCGCCTGACGCGCGTGCTGATCGCCCAGTTCACCGCCTTGAAGCGTGACCGCGGCTGGGTCGACATGAATGACGTTGAGAGGGCCGCGCTGCTGATGCTGGCCGACCCCGTGCTGTCGGGCTGGGTGCAGGAGCGGCTGGACGCGCGCATCCGGCATCTGATGATTGACGAGTTCCAGGACACCAACCCGCTGCAGTGGCAGGCTCTGTATGCCTGGCTCATCGGCTACTCGGGTGCGGGCACGGCGCCCAGCGTGTTCCTGGTGGGCGACCCCAAACAAAGCATTTACCGCTTCCGCCGCGCCGAGCCGCAGGTGTTTCGTGCCGCGCAGGCTTTTGTGGTGCACGGCCTGGGCGGTGACTTGCTCAGCTGCGACCACACCCGGCGCAACGCCGAGGCGGTGATCGACATCGTCAATTCGGCCATGGCCACGGCGCGCGAAACCGACGGGTACGACGGTTTCCGCGAACACACCACGGCCTCTGGCCGGGCCGGCGCTGTGGGCCGGCTTCCGCCCATTGCACGCAACAAGGACGAAGAAGAGGTCTCGCCGCTGGCCGCCGGCTGGCGCGACAGCCTGACCACGCCGCGCGAATTGCCCGAGGAGACCCTGCGCACGCGCGAGGCCCGGCAGGCCGCCGCATGGATATCCGAACAGGTCGCCGCCGGACTGCGCCCCCAGGACGTGATGGTCCTCTCGCGCAAACGCGCAGGCCTGCTGCCGCTGCAGGACGAGCTACGCGCGCTGCACATTCCCGCGCAGGTGGGCGAGAAAACCGAGCTGATCGACTGCTGCGAAGTGCTGGACGTGGTGGCGCTGCTCGACGTGCTGGTGTCGCCGCAGCACGACCTCTCGCTGGCACGTGCGCTGCGTTCGCCGCTGTTCGGGCTGGCTGACGATTGCCTGGTGCAACTGGCGCTGCTGCAGCGCGAGCACCACCAGCCGTGGTACAGCCTGCTACAAAAAGAGGAGCTGCTTGCGCCTGGCCTGAAAGGGCTGGGGCCTGTTTTGACCAAGTGGAAGAGCTGGCTGGACCGCTTGCCGCCGCATGATGCGCTGCAGGGCATTTACGACGACGGCGACGTGCTGGCGCGTTTTGGCGCTGCCGCCCCGGCGGCCCAGCGCAGCGCGGTGCTGGCCAACCTGCGCGCGCTGCTGGGTGTGTCGCTGGCGCTGGACGGTGGGCGTTATGCCACGCCCTACGGTTTTGTGCGCGCCCTCAAGGCCGGGGGCACGCAGGCGCCGGCAGCCGTCAGCAGCGAGGCCGTTCGGCTGCTGACCATCCACGGCGCCAAAGGCCTTGAAGCCGAAGCCGTGCTGCTGCTGGACACCGACACCGTCGAGCGCAATGCCGACAGCATGGGCGTGCTGGTCGACTGGCCCGGCGAGGCGACGGAGCCGCGCAAGTTCGTCTTCCTGGTTAGCGAAAGCCGCCCGCCCGCCTGCGCTGCCGACACATTGGCGAGCGAGCAGGCGGCCCGCAAGCGCGAAGAACTCAACGCCCTGTATGTAGCGCTGACGCGCGCCCGCCGTACGCTGGTGATTTCCTCCATCGAGCCGCACCGCGTGACGACTGAGAGCTGGTGGCAGCGCCTGCACGCACTGGTGGGCGAACTGCCTGCGCCGGTCGCGGATGAGTCCGCAGCCGCCCATCTCGATGCGGCCGACGCGGGCGTGTTCTACCTGCCCGAGTTGCCTGAACTGCCCGAGGTCATGACGATTTCCGAGCCTGCTGCGGTGCGCGTTGATGAAGATTCGCTCAAGGCCCGCATCGGCAAGGCCATGCACCGCCTGCTGGAGTGGGGTGGTGCGTTGTCAGACCCTCAGATCAAGGCGGCGGCGCGCGAGTTTCGCCTGAGCCCTGCACAGGCAGCCGAGGCCGCCGGCCTGGCCGGGCGCATTCTGGCGGGTGAGGGCGCCTGGGCCTGGAGCCCGCAAGCCGTGGCCTGGCAAGGCAACGAAGTCGGCCTTGTCTACGCCGGGAAAGACTTGCGGCTGGACCGCCTGGTGCAGCGCAAGGACGCCGGCCACGAAGGCCACTGGTGGGTGCTCGACTACAAATCCGCCGTGGCGCCGGAGCTGCAGCCCGCGCTGGTGGCGCAGCTGCAGGACTACCGTGCGGCGGTGCAGCTGATTTACCCCGGCGCGCCGGTGAAAGCAGCTTTCCTGACGGGGCGGGGAACTGTTGTCGAGCTGGATTGATCTCACACAGCCCGCGCTCTACCCCATGTTATTCGCCGACCTGAAGAAAGAGACAACCATGTTCAAGCAACTTGCCGCCTCGCTAACCTTCCTGGCCGTCCTGCCACTGGCATGGGCCCAAACCCCGGCACCGACTAACCCCACGGTGCGCCTGCGCGCGACGATTGAAAAAGTCGATGCGACCAGCCTCACCATCAGGGAACGCAGCGGCGAAGTGATCACGCTGGTGCGCCCGGCCGAGATGGACGTGTCCGAGGTGTACCCGCTGTCGCTCGCCGACATCAAGCCCGGCAGCTACATCGGCACCGCCGGCATGCCGCAGCCCGACGGCAGCCAGCTGGCGCTGGAGGTGCTGGTGTTCCCCGAAGCAGCGCGCGGCGCCGGTGAAGGCCACCGCCCCTGGGATTTGCGGCCCGACAGCACCATGACCAACGCTACCGTGGCCGACCTGGCCGCGGCGCCAACGTCGGTGCCCGGCGGGCAAAAGCTCACGTTGCGCTACAAGGACGGCGAGAAAACCGTGATTGTTCCGCCGGATGTGCCGGTGGTGTCCTTCAAGCCCGGCAAGGCCGACGAAAACGCCTTGCTGGTGCCGGGTGCCAAGGTGATGATCACGGCGCAGGAAAAAGCCGGCAAGCCGACCGCGCTGCGTGTCATCGTCGGCCGCGATGGTTTTGCGCCGCCCATGTAATGCAATGCGCCGCGCAGGCCGGCAAGTGCGGCCTGTGATAATTGGCGCATGCCGCCAATCGGCGCCAAACCTGTACCTGGCCCCTGTTTTTAAGCGATTTAGCCCTGCAGGCCAATCGGATCGGGCGCAAGCAGCTATCAAAAACAGAGCAAACACATTCGCCTGCGAAGCGCTATCTTTGATGCCTTTCAGGAAAGCGGCTGCTGTTTGGCCTTGATTTCTCCCATCTCACCATACCTCGCCTCCGCGAGCAGACGGAACACCTTTTGAACGATTCAGCCTCTCCCGTGAAACCGCCGCCTGTCGGCCCCCTGCGTATTGCCGTCATAGGCGGCGGACCCGCCGGCCTGATGGCCGCCGAGGTGCTGGCCGCTGCCGGTGCGGCCGTGAAGGTCGAGGTGTACGACGCCATGCCTTCGGTGGGGCGCAAGTTTTTGCTGGCCGGCAAGGGCGGGCTCAACCTCACGCATTCCGAAGCACCCGAGGCTTTTCTGAGCCGCTATGGCGAGCGCGCTGCGCAGCTGACGCCGTTGCTGGCCGCGTTCGGCCCGGCCGAGCTGCGTGCCTGGGCTGAAGCGCTGGGCGTGGAAACCTTTATCGGCAGCTCGGGCCGCGTGTTCCCCAAAGACATGAAGGCTGCGCCGCTGCTGCGCGCGTGGCTGCACCGCCTTCGCCTGGCCGGCGTGCAGTTTTCCATGCGGCACCGCTGGCTGGGCTGGGCCGATGACGGCGCGCTGAAGTTCTCAACGCCCACCGGCGAGGTGCTGGCACACGCTGACGCCGTGGTGCTGGCTTTGGGCGGCGGCAGCTGGGCGCGGCTGGGCTCTGATGGTGCCTGGGCGCCGCTGCTGGCTGAGCGCGGCGTGGCGGTGGCACCGCTGCAGCCGTCCAACTGCGGCTTCGACGTGGCCGCACGCGCGGACAGTCCGGCGCAGCTTGAAGAGGCGGCAGCCGACGCCGGCGAGACCCGCCGCGAATTCCTGCAGGAACTCATAGGTAAAAGTCCACAGCCGCACATCGGCTGGACAGAGCATTTMGCCAGCCGTTTTGCCGGCCAGCCCTTCAAGTCCGTGGCCATCAGCTTCACCGATTCACATGGCCGCAGCTTCAGCCGCAAGGGCGAGTTTGTCGCCACTGCCACCGGTGTCGAAGGCAGCCTGATCTATGCCGCTTCCTCCTTGCTGCGTGACGAGATTGCTGAACACGGCAGCGCCACCTTCCTGCTCGATTTGCTGCCCGCCAAGACCGCCGAGCAGGTGCTGGTGGAGGTGCGCCACCCGCGCGGCTCACGCTCGCTGTCCAGTCACCTCAAGAGCCGCCTGAACCTGGATGGCATCAAGGCCGCGATGTTGTACGAACTGCTGGGCAAGGACGCGATTGCCGATCCGGTGCGCCTGGCCGCCGGCATCAAGGCGCTGCCGGTGCGCGTTACTGCGGCCAGGCCGATGGATGAAGCCATCAGCACCGCGGGCGGCGTGATGTTTGAGGGCCTGAGTGCACAGCTACAGCTGGGTGCTGCGGCTGCAGTGCCCCAGCCCGTGTTCTGCGCCGGTGAAATGCTGGACTGGGAAGCCCCCACGGGCGGCTATCTGCTCACGGCCTGCTTTGCTGGCGGGCGCGTTGCCGGGCAGGGCGTTTTGAGTCATTTTGGCCTGTAGACCAATAGGGTCGGGCGCAAGCAGCTATTGATTTTGTAGCATTTTTTTTGAACCATTCGCAGTTGCGCGAGAGGAGCCGCCATGATCGTCCGTTTTAACATCGACTCTTTTGACAAGACCCAGTACGAATACCGCGTGACCTACGAAGGTGAAGACCTGTTC
>NZ_JBFUGX010000064.1:0-10415 GCF_056402675.1 Polaromonas sp. P3_C2
AGAGCCCGTCGCTCCAGTCGCACCGGTAGCGCCGGTCGGGCCTGGAATACCGACGCCAGCGCCCGTGGCCCCCTTGGCGCCGTCAGTGCCGGCGGCACCCGTGGCGCCCGCAGGACCTGCAGGCCCGGGCACGGTGACAACTGCCGCAGGCGGCGCGACAACCGTCCGCTCACAGGCAACAAGGCTCAACGTTGCGACCAGTGTGGATAAAAGGAATGCGTGTTTCATTGTCATAGTGATCCTCTGGGAAAATTCGCACCAAGGTGCGTCAACAGTTCGTTCCTGCCTTGACCGTGAACTGTTTTTTTTACGGATCATGTGCATGAAACCGATACCAGCCACAACGCTTTTGCTGAAGGTCACACATTCGAAAACCGCTAACGGCTACCGTATGCCTGGCCCTCTTGAAAGAATCATTTCTGATGCAGACAACAGGATGAGTGCTCAAGGTACCCATTGGCAAGCGCCCATGCTGTAGGACGGGCCCACGACAGCGTGTCCCGAATCGGCAGCATCGCAAACGCGCGCAAACACGTCCAATAGTGCAAACTTCAACCTGAACTTTCGCCCACACCGCCAAAGCCCTTTCTTCATTCACACCAGAYAACAAGGCAAGGACATCCATGACCGCAACTTCTTCAACCAGCCCCGTGGCCGTCGTGACAGGGGGTGCTCGCGGCATTGGCCTTGCCATCGGGAAATGGTTTCTGGCCAACGGGTACCGTGTGGCGCTTCTGGATATCGACAGCGACACGCTGCTCCCAGCCGCTAGCGCCATTCAGGATGCAGGCCGCGTACTGGCGGCGCATTGCGACGTGGCCGACCCGGCGCAGGTGAAATCGGCCATGGAGGAGGTGGACGCCCGCTTTGGCCGTATCGATGCGCTGGTCAATAACGCCGGCATCGCGGTGTTCAAGCCTATCGGTGAGACAACATTTGAAGAATGGCGCCGGGTTTTGGGCGTCAACCTGGATGGCGCGTTTTTGTGCAGCCAGGCTTGCGTGCCCATCATGAAGCGCACGGGCGGTGGCAGCATTGTCAACATCGCGTCGATCTCGGGCTTGCGTGCAAGCACGCTTCGCGTGGCGTACGGCACCAGCAAGGCCGCGCTCATCCAGCTGACCAAGCAGCAGGCGGTTGAGCTGGGCACCCTCGGCATCCGGGCCAACGTGATCGCGCCCGGGCCGGTGGACACGGAAATGGCCAAGCTGGTTCACAGCGTGGCGATCCGCTCGGACTACCACGACGTGATTCCGCTGGGGCGCTACGGCACCGTGGAAGAAATCGCGTCGGCCGTGGGCTTTTTGTGCAGCCCGGCAGCCAGCTATGTCAATGGCCAGGTGCTGGCTGTGGATGGTGGTTTTGAGTCCGCCGGTGTCGGCTTGCCGACGCTGAGAAAAAACCAGACGGCCTGAGTCTTCCACGGGATTCGGGCAACACCCACCGCGCTGGAAAACCCTAGGGCCTACTAACACTATGTTTGCAAGATGCGTTGCGAGTCAAAAAGGCCGTGAGCAAGGCGCAAAACGCAGGCGGGGTGAACCCCGTCAAGGCTTTGCAACGCCGCTCAGGGCCTTTTTGATCGCAACCCGGAGGGAATGGGGTGAAAACATAGTGTTAATAGGCCCTGGTCCCAGCTTTTTCAGCCTTGCTCTATAGAATGATTCGGGTCTCTTCTGGCGTCATTCTGGCGCCACTTTCTTGTCAGGATGCCGCGTGCAACCCATTATTTCCCTTCAGAAACTCAGCAAAACTTACGCTTCGGGCTTTCATGCGCTCAAGTCGGTGGACCTGGATATCCAGCGCGGCGAGATTTTCGCCCTGCTCGGCCCCAACGGCGCAGGCAAGACCACCTTGATCAGCATCGTCTGCGGCATTGTCAATCCCAGCTCGGGCAGCGTGACGGCCGATGGACACGACGTCGTGCGTGACTACCGCGCCGCTCGCGCCAGGATCGGGCTGGTCCCCCAGGAGCTTTCGACCGATGCGTTTGAAACCGTGTGGTCCACCGTGAGCTTCAGCCGGGGCCTGTTCGGCAAGCCGCCGAACCCCGCCTACATCGAGAAAGTACTGCGCGACCTTTCGCTGTGGGACAAGAAGGACAGCAAGATCATGGCGCTCTCCGGCGGCATGAAGCGCCGGGTATTGATTGCCAAGGCGCTGTCGCACGAGCCCACCATCCTGTTCCTCGATGAGCCCAGCGCGGGCGTCGACGTCGAGCTGCGCAAGGGCATGTGGCAAATGGTGCGGGAGCTGCGCGACAGCGGCGTCACCATCATCCTGACCACGCACTATATTGAGGAAGCCGAGGAGATGGCCGACCGCATTGGCGTCATCAATAAGGGCGAGCTGATTCTTGTCGAAGACAAAACGGTGCTGATGCGCAAGCTGGGCAAGAAGCAACTGAGCCTGCAACTGCAAACACCGCTGCAAAGCATTCCGGATGCGCTGGCAGGGCTGCCGCTTGAGTTGACGAAAGAGGGCCACACACTGGTCTACACCTTCGATACACAAACCGAGGAGACGGGTATTGCGGCGTTGCTCAAGCAGCTGGCCGAACTCGGCATTGACTTCAAGGACCTGCATTCAAGCGAGAGTTCGCTCGAAGACATCTTCGTGAGCCTGGTGCATGCCGACCAACCTGGCGCCCAGAAGGAGGCCGCATGAACTGGCACGCCATCCGCGCTATTTACCGCTTTGAAATGGCGCGCACCTTCCGCACGCTGATGCAATCCATCGCCTCGCCGGTGATCTCGACCTCGCTGTACTTCGTGGTGTTCGGGGCGGCCATCGGTTCACGCATGGGAGACATCGACGGCATCCGCTACGGTGCCTTCATCATTCCCGGCCTCGTCATGCTGTCGCTGCTCAACGAGAGCATCTCGAACGCCGCCTTCGGCATCTACATGCCGAAATGGTCGGGGACAATTTACGAGCTGCTGTCGGCGCCGGTGTCATCGATGGAGGTGGTGATGGGCTATGTGGGCGCCGCGGCGAGCAAATCCGTCATGCTGGGGCTACTGATCCTGGCAACGGCGCGCCTCTTCGTGCCTTATGAGATCGCGCACCCTTTCTGGATGCTGTGCTTCCTGCTGCTGACCGCGCTGACCTTCAGCCTGTTCGGTTTCATCATCGGGCTGTGGGCCGACAACTTCCAGAAGCTGCAGATTGTGCCGCTGATGGTGGTGACGCCGCTGACTTTCCTCGGTGGCGCGTTTTATTCGATCAACATGCTGCCGCCGCTGTGGCAGAAGGTCGCCCTGTTCAACCCGGTGGTCTACCTGATCAGCGGATTTCGCTGGAGTTTTTACGGGGTGGCCGATGTCAACGTAGGCATCAGCGTGGCGGCCATCATGGGCTTTCTGGGGCTGTGCCTCGGCGCGGTGTGGTGGATCTTCCGCACGGGCTGGAAACTGAAGGCCTGAGGAAGGGGCAGGCGGCTGGTGGAGAGCGTCCTGCAAATGCTATTGATTTTATAGCTGCCTGCGCTTACCAAATAAGGGCTACGGGCATATTTCCCTAAAATTCCAGGGCCAGGCCCGACGCATGGGCTGGCGGCGCAACTTGAAAGGACAGCGGCCAACCTCATATGTATTCGTTGAAAGTTTCACGCCAGAAAGGCCTCCTCATGCCTGCCGACCTCGCCGCAAGTCCCGCCACCCATCCAGTCCTCCAGGTCAAGCCGCTCGGCTTTCCGTGGGCAACGCTCGACCCGTTCCTCTTTTGCGTGTACCACGACGACGCTTACCCCCGCGCCAATGCGCAGATGGGCCCGGATGCCTCGCTCGCGGGGCGCAACATCGGCCAGGACTTTGCCCGCAAGGACGGCTGGAACATGTACCACGGCAGCACGGTGCCGGGCTTTCCCGCGCACCCGCATCGCGGCTTTGAAACCGTGACCATAGTGCGCAAGGGACTGATCGACCATTCCGACTCCCTGGGCGCGACAGCGCGCTTTGGCCGCGGCGACGTGCAGTGGCTGACGGCCGGCAAGGGCGTGGTCCATTCCGAGATGTTCCCTTTGCTGGACCAGCAAAATCCCAATCCACTGGAGCTGTTCCAGATCTGGCTGAACCTGCCGGCGGCCGGCAAGATGAGCGAGCCGCATTTCACCATGTTCTGGTCGCAGGACATTCCGCGCCTGGACATCAAGGATGCCGAAGGGCGCGGCACCGAAGTGGCCGTGATTGCCGGCCGTATTCAAAATACCCAAACCGCGCCGCTGGCGCCGCCGCCGGATTCGTGGGCCTCGCAGGCCGAGGCCGACGTGGCGATCTGGACGATTCGCATGGTGCCCGGCGCCCGCTGGACGCTGCCCGCCGCAACGGGCGAAGGCACGCGGCGCCAGCTCTATTTTTTCAAGGGGCAGTCGGCGACGCTGGGCGGTCAGGCGGTGAGTGTGGACAGCGCCATCGAGCTGCGGGCCGGCGTGGACGCAGAGATCGTCAACGGCGGCGAGGAAGCCGAATTCCTGATGCTGCAAGGCAAGCCCATTGGTGAGCCGGTGGTCCAGTACGGCCCGTTTGTCATGAACACGCAAGCCGAAATCGCGCAAACCATGGCGGACTACCAGCGCACGCAGTTTGGTGGCTGGTCGTTTGGCGATGACGCGCCGGTGCATGGGCGGGAGCCGGCGCGCTTTGCGCGGCACCCGGGCGGACGCGAAGAGCGGCCGACGGGCGACTGACGGCCGAGCAGCACCTCGCTGCTATATTTTTAATAGCTGCCCGCGCTTGTTCTTAGCTGCTCCGGGGCACTTTTCGCATAACTCCGGCATTACCAGTCAACCTCCCCGCAGTACCCCCAGGCAATATCGGGTTTCGCAAACGCCGCCTGTGGGGTGCGGCAGCAGGCGCCTACACTCCCGCCAACACAAGGAGATGCCATGAGCCAGGAGCCCAACTCCCAGGCGGTCAAAAACGAACTGAATGCGCTGGCGCAGGCGTTCTTTCGCGCCGTCTCGTTTGAGCCGGGCAGCGTGCCGTCGTACGATGACATTCACGCGCTCTTCATCGACGCAGGCCTCCTGATCAAGAACACAGGAACCGCACCCGAGATTTCCAGCGTGCGCGAATTCATCGCGCCGCGGCAGGCTCTGGTGGACAGCGGTGCACTGACGCGCTTCAGGGAATGGGAGCTGTCGGAAACCACACAAATCTTCGGCAACATTGCCCATCGCTACAGCGCTTACGGCAAGGCCGGCACGATGAACGGCGAGGCATTCGAGGCGCGCGGCATGATCTCGACGCAGTTCGTCAAAACGCCTGAAGGCTGGAAGATGAGCGCGATGGCCTGGGACGATGAACGGCCCGGCCTGCACTTGCCTGATTGACCTGCCACTCAGGGAGGCATCAGCCCCGCATTGACCACCACCTCGTCCAGCGCGGCGAAAGTCATGTTGTGGCGATCCGTCAGCGGCCCACCGCCGGGCACTACATGGCCGTCTGCGGTGTAGCCAATGGCCTTGAACTTCCACACGCCGCCAATCAGTTTGAGCTGGCCCACCAGCTCGCCGCTGCTCAGATGAACACTCACCACTTGTTCGTYGAGTTTTTTGAACGTCAGGGGCATCAGCATGAACCTTTCAGGGCGACTGGTCGCCGAGTATTGCACTGACAATAAAAAAGCGCCCGGAGGCGCTTTTTTATTGGCGATGTTGAAGTGAATTACTTCGCCACCACGCGGACCATTTCGAGGCACTTGTTGGAGTAGCCCCATTCGTTGTCGTACCAGGCGACGACCTTGATGAAGGTGCCGTCGAGCGCGATGGACGCATCGGCGTCAAACACGCTGGTGCAGGTCTCGCCGCGGAAGTCGGTGGCAACGACCTTGTCTTCGGTGTAGCCCAGGATGCCCTTGAGTGCGCCTTCGCTTTGCGCTTTCATTTCGGCGCAGATTTCCTTGAGCGTGGCTTCCTTGTTGAGCTCGCAGGTCAGGTCAACCACCGACACGTCGGAGGTGGGCACGCGGAAGGACATGCCGGTCAGCTTCTTGTTGAGCTCGGGGATCACCACGCCCACAGCCTTGGCAGCGCCGGTGCTGGRGGGAATGATGTTTTCCAGGATGCCGCGGCCGCCGCGCCAGTCTTTGTTCGACGGGCCGTCCACGGTTTTCTGCGTGGCAGTGGCCGCGTGCACGGTCGTCATCAGGCCGCGCTTGATGCCCCACTTGTCGTTCAGCACCTTGGCGATAGGCGCCAGGCAGTTGGTGGTGCAGCTGGCGTTGGAAATGATGGCCTCGCCCTTGTAGGTCTTGTCGTTGACGCCGAAAACGAACATCGGGGTGTCGTCTTTCGACGGTGCCGAGAAGATGACCTTCTTCGCGCCGGCGGCCAGGTGCTTCTCACCGGAAGCCTTGTCGAGGAAGAGGCCCGTGGACTCCAGCACCAC
This sequence comes from Polaromonas sp. P3_C2, assembly GCF_056402675.1. Lineage (NCBI taxonomy): Bacteria > Pseudomonadati > Pseudomonadota > Betaproteobacteria > Burkholderiales > Comamonadaceae > Polaromonas > Polaromonas sp. P3_C2. The sequence goes on from NZ_JBFUGX010000064.1 coordinate 6,390, forward strand.
GGTGGCGCCGATATCGCCCCACTTGAGGTTGGCGGGGTCACGTTCCTGCGTCAGGCGGATCTTCTTGCCGTTGACGATCAGCGTGTTGCCTTCAACGGACACGTCGCCTTCGAAGCGGCCGTGCACCGAGTCGTACTTCAGCATGTAGGCCAGGTACTCAGGCTCGAGCAAATCATTGATGCCGACGATTTCAATGTCGCCAAAGCTTTTGATGGCCGAGCGAAACACGTTGCGGCCGATACGGCCAAAACCATTAATGCCAAGTTTGATAGTCATCTGCTGTTGCTCCTGGAAGTTGAAATCTTGTTGAATTGGGCGGCCGTGTCCGTTATCCGCGTGTTTACTTGCGCAGCACCTTGCGCACGGTGTCGGCCACGTTCTCGGCGGTAAAGCCAAAGTGCTTGAACAGCACTGGCGCGGGCGCCGATTCACCGTAGCTGTCGATGCCCACCACGGCGGCACAGCCGTATTTCCACCAGCCGTCCGTCACGCCCATTTCCACCGCGATGCGGGGGATGCCTTCGGGCAGCACTTCGGATTTGTACGCCGTTTTCTGTTTGTCAAAGGTCGTGGTGCTGGGCATGGAAACCACGCGCACAGCGATCTTGTGAGCGGCGAGCAGCTCTTGCGCCTTGAGCGCGAGTTGCACTTCAGAACCCGTGGCGATGATGACGGCCTGGGCCTTCTTGTTCAGGCCCACTTCGGCGGGCTCGGCCAGCACATAAGCGCCCTTGCTGATTTCACCGAGGTCGTTCTTCGGTGCGTAAGGCAGGTTCTGGCGGCTCAGCAGCAGCGCCGTCGGCTTGTTCTTGTTCTCGAGCGCGACGGCCCAGGCAACAGCCGTTTCAGCCGTGTCGCCCGGACGCCAGACGTCGAGGTTGGGAATCAAACGCAGGCTCGCGGCGTGCTCGATGGACTGGTGCGTCGGGCCGTCTTCACCGAGGCCGATGGAGTCGTGCGTGAAGACGTGGATGACGCGGATCTTCATCAGCGCGGCCATGCGGATGGCGTTGCGGCTGTAGTCGCTGAAGGTCAGGAAGGTGCCGCCGTAGGGAATGAAGCCACCGTGCAGCGCAATGCCGTTCATGATGGCGGCCATGCCGAATTCGCGCACGCCGTAGTTGATGTGGCGGCCACCGGCGCTCACGCCTTCGGCATTGGCCGTCAGCACGACTTCGCCGTTCATGTCAAAGCGCAGGTTGGGCGTGGACTTGGTGTTGGTGAGGTTGGAGCCGGTCAAATCGGCCGAGCCGCCCAGCAACTCTGGCAGGCCGGCGGTGAAGGCTTCGAGTGCGAGCTGCGAAGCCTTGCGCGAGGCCACGGTTTCGGCCTTGGTGTGTGCGCCGATGACAGTGTCGACAGCCAGTTGCGAGAAGCTCTTGGGCAGGTCGCCCTTCATACGGCGGGCCAGCTCGGCGGCCAGTGCGGGGTGCGCGGCCTTGTAGGCAGCGAATTTCGCGTCCCAGGCGGCCTCAAGAGACAGGCCCTTGGCCTTGGCGTCCCAGGCGTCGTAGGTTTCTTTCGGCACTTCAAACGGTGCGTAAGGCCAGTTGAGGGCTTCGCGCGTGAGCTTGATTTCTTCGGCGCCCAGCGGCTCGCCGTGGGCCTTGGCGGTGTTGGCGCGGTTGGGCGAACCTTTGCCGATATGCGTCTTGCAGATGATCAGCGTGGGCTTGTCGTTGGACTTCTTCGCGCCTTCGATGGCCTGCGAGACCAGCTCGGCGTCGTGGCCGTCGATGGGGCCCAGCACGTTCCAGCCGTAGGCGGCAAAACGCACGGCGGTGTTGTCGATGAACCAGGGCGCGACCTGGCCGTCGATGGAGATGCCGTTGTCGTCATACAGCGCGACCAGCTTGTTGAGCTTCCACGCACCGGCGAGCGCGGCCGCTTCGTGGCTGATGCCTTCCATCAGGCAGCCRTCGCCCATGAACACATAGGTGTTGTGGTCGACGACGGTGTGGCCTTCGCGATTGAACTCTTTGGCGAGCAGCTTTTCAGCCAGCGCCATGCCGACCGCATTGGTCAGGCCCTGGCCCAGCGGGCCGGTGGTGGTTTCAACGCCGGGGGTGTAGCCGTATTCGGGGTGGCCGGGGGTTTTGCTGTGGAGCTGGCGGAAATTCTTGAGTTCGCCGATGGGCAGCTTGTAGCCGGTGAGGTGCAGTACGGCATAAATGAGCATGGAGCCGTGGCCGTTGGACAGCACAAACCGGTCGCGGTCGAACCAGTTGGGGTTGTGCGGGCTGTGCTTGAGGTGGCGGCCCCAGAGGGCGACTGCCATGTCGGCCATGCCCATGGGGGCGCCGGGATGTCCGGAATTGGCTTGTTGAACGGCGTCCATTGCGAGTGCGCGTATCGCATTCGCCATCATTTGCGTATTGGCCATGTAGGCAGCTCCGGGAGGGGAAAAGATCAGGGGTAACCCGGTATTTTACCGTTTGGGCCCTCCCCACCGGTTTGGCGGGGGTTTGGACCCGATTTGGCCGGGCGGCACCCCGTCATGCACTAAAGTCAGGGGCATGCAAGGCCTTCACCTGACCGCCGACCTTTACAAATGCCGCTGCGACCCGGCCTGGCTGACCGACGCCACCCGACTGGGCGACTGGTGCGTGCAGGCCGTGCAGGCGGCCGGCCTGCAGGCCGTTAACCAGCTGTTTCACACTTTTCCCGACACCGTGCATGGCCCCGGGGGCATCACGGCGACCGTGCTGCTGGCCGAGTCGCATGTGTGCGTGCACACCTGGCCCGAGCAAAAAGCAGTAACGCTGGACGTCTATGTGTGCAACTTCGGCGGCGACCACTCCGCCAGGGCGCGCGGCCTGATGGACGCGCTGGTGCGGCGCTTTAATCCGGAATGGACCGAGCAGCGGTCGCTGGACCGGGGAGATACGCAGTAGGCCGGCTCACCACTTCTCGCGCACGGTCGTCAAAAAGAGCGCGTTGAGGGTCGGCAGCACGGGCCGAAGATCATCGCGTTCCGGGATCGCCGCATCCAGCCTGGCAAGCTCAACCTCAATAAAGGCATTGACTCGCGGGAAAGGCGCCGACAGGCCCAATTCAGGCGCGCCGCGTTTTTTCTCCAGCATTTCGTCGATGTCGGCGAGCAGGTCCGTCTCACCCTCGATCAGGTGCAGCAGGCTGGCGAATTCGATAGGCGCGGCTGTGCCGTAGCGCTCGAGCCAGCGCACCGCGAGCAGCGGCCGCAGCACATAAAAATACTTCTTGAGCCGCACCATCTCACCCTGCAGGTGTTCGCGGTAGTTGCCCTTGGCCGAACTGCGGTAATGGTGTATGCCCCGCTCGCACGAGTAGACCAGGGGCAACAGCCGCCTCGCCTCTTCGGCAAAGGGACCGTTTWCCATATATTTGATCGGCGACTGAATCCACTCGACAAATCCCGGATTCGACTTCCAGAACAGGCGCAGCGCTTTACGCAGGTCCCAACCGTTGAGGTCGATGTCGTCGACGATGGGGTACTCGATGACGTCACGGCGGTCCTCAAGATCAAGCGAGAGGTAGTCGTCGGCCGGCCGCGCGTAAATAAAGYGCACGTCGAAATCACTGTTCGGCGACGCAAAGCCCCAGGCCCGGCTGCCGGACTCGATCGCCATCAGGATGCGCACACCGTGCTCCCGTTCGGTGGCTGCGAGGCGGCTCATGATTTCAGCGTGGATCTCGGGAGGAATCATCGGCAGGCTTTCGAATTTTGGTTCATCCATTCTGCATGAGCGGCCCCGTTAAACTGCCGTCATGCCCTCTGCACCCATCAAAGCCATGATCATGGCCGCCGGCCGCGGCGAGCGCATGCGCCCGCTGACCAACACCACGCCCAAGCCCCTGCTGCCGGTGCGCGGCAAGCCGCTGATTGACTGGCAGGTTACTGCGCTGGTGCGCGGTGGTTTTACCGGCCTGGTCATCAACACGGCCTGGCTGGGTGAACAGGTTCCGGCCCATTTTTCGGCGCTTTCTTCAAGCCATTTCGGGCTGCAGCCCAATAAGGACGGGCGCAAGCAGCTATCAATTTCATAC
>NZ_JBFUGX010000065.1:0-10410 GCF_056402675.1 Polaromonas sp. P3_C2
CTACAAGCGCGATCAGGTCGAGAAAACCCTGGACCTCACGACCAATGCCTTCGTGAAGCTGGCCGACCTGATGAACAATCTCGTCATTGATCGCAACCGCGCGCTGCAGGAAGTCGACGCCGAGTACTCCACCACCACCGAGCTGGCCGATATCCTGCAGCGCGACGCCGACGTCCCTTTCCGTGTCGGCCACCATTTCGCCTCGGATCTGGTCAACTACGGCCGCGCCAACAAGCTCAAACCCGCCGAAATCCCCTTTGACGTCGTCAAGCAACTGTATGCCGAGGCGGTAAAAGCCTTTAGCTTCCCGCAGACTGAATTCCCGCTGACGCAGGAGCGCTATCGAACGTCGTTGACCGCGCAGAACATGCTGGCCTCGAGCAAAGGCCTGGGTGGCCCGCAGCGCACGGAGACGGTCAGGATGCTGGTGGCCGAGAAGAGCCGGTTAGAGCAGGACGCCGCCTGGCTCAAGGCGCAGCAGGACAAGCTCGCGCGTGCCCAGTACAACCTGGACCGCACCTTTTCCGGGCTGGTCCAATGAGTTTCACGGCGGYAGCGGCGATACTGGCGCTGTCGGCCTGACGGGGCCATCGACAAGGGCACCATGGCTGACGATACTTTTTCGCTGGAGAACTTCGAATACCTGTGCTACTCCCGCCAGCAGGAGCCGGCTGCGCGAGAGCTGGTCAAGCTGCTGCTGCTCATAGACAGGAACTACGGCAACCTGGACGGCAACTTCGCGCTCAGCCTGTCGACCGCCATAGGTGCGCAGGAGCGTGACGCGCACGGCCTGACCCGCCTCACCAGCGCCATCTCGGCCCTGTTTTCCGATCCGACCTTTCATGTCTCGCCCGGCGGCTTCGGCCAGCTCATCAACTTCCAGCGCTGGTTGTCGGCGCTGTTCGCCGCCAGCGCCTTTGTCCATTGCGACCACATCCTGAGGTCGCTCAACTATCTGGGTTCCGGCGCGCCGGAGTTCCACGTAAGCGAGCGGGACCTCGTGAAGTTCTGCATCCTGTATTCGCCCGAATCGGAAATCCCGCTGGATGTGGAATTGCTGTGGCGCCAGAACAAAAAGCTGGCTGCCGCGCTGTTCGTGGCCCTGTTGTCGCCGCGCTTCCTCGGCTCGCCAGCCGCGCATTCCAAGCGGGAGGCGCTGCTGGCCTGGCTGCCTGCCCACCTCGAAGAAATCGAAAGCCTGGACACCMTGCCGGTAGGCATCCTGCATGACGTGTACATGCACTGCAGCTACGCCGACCTGGCCGACCGCCATGAGATCAAGCGCCCCATCAACCGGCTGGTTCGCAAGAAGCTCGAGGCGCTGGGCCTGGGGCGCGCTGCGCCCGCGCTCGCGCTCGCCGCGCAAAGTGCGGACAAGCCCATCATGCTGGTACTGCTCGAGTGGTTCTCCGGCGGGCATTCGATTTACCGCACGCATTCCCGGACTTTGGAGGCCGCGCGCAGGCATTTTCGCCTGGTGGCCATTGCTTACCCCTGCAACATCGACGAACTGGGCCGGGCGGTGTTTGACGAGGTGATTGATTTCGCTGCGCCCAATGACATGATCGCCTGTCTGCGCCAGCTGCACGCGCTGGCCGGCTCCCTCAGGCCTGCCGTGTTTTACATGCCCAGCGTCGGCATGTTTCCCATCACCATGTTCGCGGCCAATCAGCGCCTGGCGCCCGTGCAGGTGGCCGCGCTGGGCCATCCCGCCACCACGCATTCCGACCGTATCGATTACATCAGCGTGGAAGAAGACTTTGTCGGCGACCCCGCCTGCTTCAGCGAAACCCTGTTGCGCTTGCCAAAGGACGGGCAGCCTTRCCGCCCGTCGGCCATCGAAGTCTCGCTGGCACGGCCACAACGGCAGGACTCGGTGGTCGTCAACATCGCCGTGGCCGCGACCACCATGAAGATCAATCCGAAATTCCTGGTGACCTGCCAGAAAATACGCGCGGGCTCACGCAAGCAGATACGGTTTCATTTCCTGATTGGACAGGCAACCGGCCTGATCTATCCGCAAGTGCGAAGGGTGATTCGCCGCTACCTGCCGGACGCCGAAATCTACGCGCACCAGCCCTACCCGGATTACCTCGCCATCTTCAATCGCTGCGACATGTTTCTGAGCCCCTTTCCTTTCGGCAATACCAACGGCATCACCGACGCGGTGACGGTCGGCCTGCCCGGCGTGTGCAAGACGGGGCCTGAGGTGTTCGAGCACATTGATGAAGCGCTGTTCCGGCGCTTGGGCCTGCCCGACTGGAGCATTGTCGCCAGTGTGGAGGACTATGTCGCCGCCGCCATCCGCATGGCCGACGACTATGCGGAGCGGGCCGCGCTATACCGCAGGCTGGAGCGGTCCGAGAGCCTGAACGCCCTGTTCGAAGGCCGCGCGGAATGCCTGGGCGAACGCCTGTATCAGATCTGGTCGGCGACGGCGGGCGAGGAGGGGTCCCTGCCCGACAGAGCCTGATGCATGGCTTGGCGGTCCAGCGCTTTTTCCCAGGCGCACACAACGACGCAGGCCACACAATTGCCGAGCATGTTGGTGAGGGAGCGGCATTTCATCAAACGCTCTATGCCCAGCAACAAGACTATGCCCGCGACCGGAATGAGATTCTGGCTGGCCAACGTCGCTGTCAGCGCGACGAAGGCCGAACCGGCGACGCTGGCGGCGCTCTTGGAAGTCAGCATCGCGATGCCCAGCAGTGACAGCAGCGGCCAGAAACCCAGTTCGACATGCGCCACCTGCGCCAGGAAGATCGCCGCCATGGCGATATAGATGTTGCTGCCGTTCAGGTTGAAACTGAAGCCGGTCGGCAGCATCAAGCGCACCACCGATTTGGCGCAGCCCATTCTTTCCATTTTTCCGACCAAGCCTGGCAAAGCGGCTATCGATGAAGCGGTGAAGAAGACCAGCAGCAGCTCTTCCTTCACATAGGCGACCAGGCGAAAGATGTTGCAACCAGCGGCGCGCGCCAGTAGACCCATCACGACGCAGACAAACAGGATGCTGACGAGATAAATCGCGCCGAGAAACTGCAGCAGCGGTAGCACCGAAGATGTCCCGTAACGGCCTATCATGAAGGCCACAGCACCGAAGGCAGCAAGTGGCGCCAGCTTCAGGACCATGCCGACCATGCCCTGCAACACCTGTTGCGTCGCTTCGATGAGCTCCAGCAGGCTGCGGCCGCGTTCACCCGCGCGCGTCAGTGCAATGCCCGACAGGAGCGCCAGCAGCAGGATCTGCAGGTTGTTGTTGCCGGTGAAGGCGCTGGCAAATGTCGGGGGGATGATGTTGAGCAAAAAGTCGGTCGTACTTTCCGTGGCCGGCGCAGGTGCAACGCGCTGTGCGATGTCAGCCGTAAAACCCGGCGCGAAACCCTTCCCGGGCGCCAGCTGCAAGGCGCCCAGCATGCCCGCCAGCAGCGAGATCAAGGTCATGGCCTCGAAGTAGATGATGGCCTTGATGCCCACCTGCGTGGCCTGCAGCCGGTTGCGCATGCTGGCGATACCGGACACCACCAGGCAAAAGATCAGCACGCCGATCAGCATGCCGATCAGGCGCAGAAAGCCGTCGCTTAGGGGCTTCATCAGCGCGCCGGCTGAGGGGAAAAAATTCCCCAACAGCATGCCGGCGGCAAAGGCGAGAGCCATCTGTGCAATGGGATGGCAAAGTATTTTTCTAATTCTGATCATCTATCGCCCAGTCTACGGGCGGCTTGGCTACCGTAGCCCGGGAGCCGCGCCATACGGTTGTTTTTTGCGGATGGACGGCGCGTGTAAAGACGCGAAGGCGTCACGCGCCGTCGAGGGCATATGCATAAAATCCGGAAATAAGACCTCCAATACCTAAAAAAGATGGGCCGACGCCATGGAGCTGAGACACCTGCGCTATTTCCTGATGGTTGCCGAGGAGCAGCATTTCACGCGTGCCGCCGAGCGCTTGAACATGCAGCAGCCGCCCTTGAGCCACCAGATCCGGCTGCTGGAGGAAGAGCTGGGTTTCGAATTGTTCCGCCGCCACCCCAAGGGCGCTGCGCTGACGGCCGGGGGCGCCGTATTTGTGCAGGAAGCCCAGGCCATCCTGCGCAGTGTTGAGCAGGCATCGGCGCGCGCGGCGCGCGCCGCACAGGGCTTTGAAGGCACGCTGGCCATCGGCTTTACCAGTTCGGCCGCTGCCCATCCCCTTATTCCGGGGATTATCCGGGCCTACCGCAGCGCTTATCCCGGTGTGCATCTGGATTTGAGGGAAGCCAATGCGGCCGAGCTGACCGAGGGCATAGACAGGGGCAAGGTCAATGTCGCGATTTTGCGCACGCCCGTAAGCCATCCGCGTGGCGTGAGCTTTTTTTCCTTGCTCGAAGAGGAGATGCTGCTGATTCTGCCGGTGGGTCACGCGCTGGTGGCGGGCGCCGCCAAGGGCAAGATGCCGGCCATTGATCTGAAATCCCTGGCTGATGAGCAGTTCATTCTGGTGCGCAGACACGGCGCACCGGGCATGTATTCGGATCTGATCGAAGCCTGTGAACAGGCGGGCTTCACGCTCAGGATCGCCTTGGAGGTGGAGCGCATGCTGACCAATATCAGCCTGGTCGCGGCGGGCGCGGGCGTTTCCGTGGTTCCCGCATCCATGAAGGATTTTCACCGTGAGAGCGTGGTGTACTGCCGTATCACCAATGCCAGGCCCGCGCTGGTGGCACCTATCACGCTGGTGAGCCGGGAAGACAGTAATTCGCCGGCCGAAAAGAATTTCCTGGATCTGGCCAAAATTTTTGCGCGGCAGCACAAAGCCTGAGTGCGCGCGGGTGCATGGACACCAAACACCTCGGCCCCCAGGCGGGCTCAGTACAAAACGAGTCGGCGAGTTTGCTTGAGGCCTGGTCCAATCCGTTGAATCCCGGCTTCGAGCCGTTGCCCTGCATCATGGGCGCCAGAAACAACGACAGCGGCAGTCCGGGCGCCTTCAGCGGGTGCGGCATGATGCAACAATCCGTGATTCGGCCCGCGCAGGGAAGATCGGTTGGGCAGGTGTCACGGGGAACGTTCTGGCCGCGATTGAGTCCCAAGTCTCGTAATCAATTAAATTTCAGGCAGGAGTAACCGTGAGGGCATTTAAATTAGTTTCCGGTCTTGTTGTCGCGGTGCTGTGTGCCGCCGGCTGCGCGTTGACAGCGATAAAGCCCGGCATGACCCGCGAGAACGTCATCGCGCTTCGCGGAACGCCGTCCCGGGTGGTGCCGCTGGATGCGGGAACCCGGCTGCAGTATTCGGGCCAGCCGCTTGGTCAGTTCGCCACGATGGTAGATCTGGATGCCGCCGGCAGGGTCATCAGCGTCCGCGAGGTCCTGACGCCAGCAGAGTTTTCAAGAATCCAGCCGGGCAAGTGGATGCGCTCGGATATGGAACGCGAATTTGGCCGGCCAGCAAAGATTGACCGTGTAGCGTCATGGTCCGGCGACATCATGACTTACCGCTGGCGAGACAGTGATCAGCCCATGTTTTTCTGGGCTTATCTGGACGGCAACAACGTGGTGCAACGCATCGGGCAGGGCATGGAATTTCCCATGCGAGTCAATGATCGTTAAAAGGCGTATTGCACGCTAGTCGGGTGTTGCGGAGCGGCCGATATCCGGCCACCGGTGATGCAGATACACCCAGGCAACCAACCCGATGCACATCATCCCGAGCGAGACTGCCGCCAATGCCCGGGTGGAGTGCATTGTGAGCGGGGCGATGACACCGGCAACAATGCCGTTGGCGGTTGAGCCCACGAAGGCCTGAAGGGAAGAAGCCATGCCGCGCCGTTCAGGATAAAGGTCCAGCACCAGCAGCGTGACAACCGGCACCATCAGTGCCCAGCCGAATGCAAACACTGCGATCGGAAAGAGGGACCAYGAAGCATGCGGGGCGAACAGCATGTTGGCAATCAGGTTAAGCACCGAGGTGACCAGCATGATGACAAAGCCGTGCCGTATTTGCTGCTTGGGGGCGATTTTTCCTGCCAGGCGGCCGCTCAGCCACGCGCCGGACATGATGCCGGAGATTGTCAGGATGAAAAACCAGAAAAATTCGGTAGGCTGCAGTGCCAGGTGTTCCCCCAAAAAAGCGGGCGCTGACAGCACATACAAAAACATGCCGTTGAATGGCACGCCGCTGGCCAGCGCCAGCAATAAAAAGCGGGGGCTGGAACCCAACTGCCAGTAGCCCCGCATCAGATGCCTGACTTCAAACGGCTGGCGTTCCAGCGGCGGAAGTGTCTCGGGCAAGAACCGGAAGTTGGTAGCCCACAGGATCACACCCACTCCCGTCAGAAACCAGAAGATGCTGTGCCAGCCCAGATGCACAAAAAGCCAGCCGCCGACGATGGGCGCAAGGGCTGGGGCCACTCCGAAATAGATGGTGACCTGGCTCATGACCTGTTGGGCCTGAGCCGGCGGGTACATGTCGCGTATGACGGCGCGCGACACCACAATGCCCGCACCTGTCGACAAGCCCTGCATGGCCCGGAAAAAAACCAGCTGCCCGATGCTTTGCGAAAGCGCGCAACCGGCCGACGCCAGAGTGAATAGCGCGATTCCCCACAACACCACCGGCCGACGGCCAAAACTGTCGGYCAGCGCACCGTGAAACAAGTTCATGAAAGCAAAACCGAACAGGTAGGCCGACAGCGTCTGTTGCATTTCTACCGGTGATGCTCCCAGCGACTGCGCCATGCCGGAAAAGGCGGGAATGTAGGTGTCGATGGAAAACGGACCGAGCATCCCGAGCACAGCCAACAAGGCGGCAAGCGCCCAGCGTGGTGCGTGCCAGAGTTCGTCGGCGTTGGGGTTCATTCTTTTTTCAGCTTGAGTGCGGTGTCATAGAGCTCGTTACGTCCCACGCCGGTGATTTCTGCCGCGACTTTTACAGCAGTCTTGAGCGGCAACTCCGCCAGCAACAACTGCAGCACCCGTGTGCCATCTTCGGGGTTATCCGCAGCGGCGCAAGGATGCAGTACCAGTGCAAATTCACCGCGCGTACGCTGGGCGCCAGCGGCCAGCCAGCCGGAAAAATCCTGCGCCGGCACGGTCGCAATTTCCTCAAATTGCTTGGTCAGCTCACGGCCAACGGTGACCAGGCGGCCTTGCAGCACCGCCAGTGCTTTCGCAAGCGCCTCGATGCGGTGTGGCGCCTCCAGAATCACGATGGCCCGGGCATCGGTTTGCAGCTGCTGGATGGCCTGGTCGCGTTCACCGGCCTTGCTCGGCAGGAAACCGGCGAATACGAACCCGGTGTCACCGCCCGGGCTGCTCAGCCCGGCCACGCTGAGCACCGCAGTGACGCTGCTGGCACCCGGCAGGGGCATGATGGCCAGTCCAGCGGCACGAACGGCGGCGACCAGGCGGGCGCCGGGATCGCTCACGGCCGGCGTGCCGGCGTCGCTGATATAGGCCACGCGCTCACCCCGCTGCAGGCGTTCGATCACCAGACCTGCGGCCTCAGCTTCATTGTGTTCGTGCACCGCCAGCAGGGGTTTGTCGATGCCGTACTGCCGCAGCAGGGGTTGAGAATGCCGCTTGTCTTCGCAGGCTATGGCGTCTACCAGCTGCAGTACTTGCAGGGCGCGCAGGCTGATGTCGGCCAGGTTCCCGATCGGGGTCGCCACCACATAGAGCGCACTTTCCGGATAATGCTGCATGCCTGCTGCGGCGCGTGCCGCATTCAGTGCCAGGTCGAAGGAAGCGTTCAATGTGGTTTTCCAGAAAACAGGTTGCCGGGACGGCGTCAAAAGCGACGGCCCTTCAGGCCCCAGCCTCGCCTGGGCAGGTTACCACCAAGTCGAGGGGTGATGCTGCGGAAGCTGCCGCGCGCGCCTACCTCGCCAAGGCCGGACTGGTGTTGGTCGATACCAATTATCGGACGCCGGGCCGCGGCGGCGGCGAGATCGACCTGGTCATGCGCGCACCTGACGGTACTCTGGTGTTTGTGGAAGTGCGCCAGCGCACGGGCGTCTCGCACGGCGGCGCCGGCGCCAGCATCAGCCCGGCCAAGCAACAGCGAATCATCTTTGCCGCGAGGCACTATCTCATGCGTTTCGCCAGCCCACCGCCTTGTCGATTCGACGTGGTCCTGGTCAACGGGCCGCAGGACGACGGGGCGGCCCCTGACATTGAATGGCTGCCCGGGGCTTTCGACGCGTCCTGAACGCCGGGAATGGCGGAATTTGTAACCATCCATTGCCAGCCTGCGCAAACCCCTCCGGGACCGGCGGAGCAGTCCGACCCGCTATCATTGACCCCATGCTTGAACAACGTATCGAACAGCAGTTCATTGACAGTGCCGACCTGAAATACCAGGCGGCACAGGTCCTGTCCAAACCGATTGCGGCCGCCGTGCAGGCCATCCTGGCCAGCGTCACCAGTGGCGGCAAAGTCCTGGCCTGCGGCAATGGTGGCTCGGCAGCGGATGCCCAGCACTTCGCTGCGGAGTTTGTGGGGCGCTATGAGCGCGAGCGGCCGGAGCTGGGTGCGATTGCGCTGACGACCGACAGCTCCATCCTCACCGCCATTGCCAACGACTACGACTTCACGGTCATCTTCTCGAAGCAAGTGCGTGCCCTGGGCGGCGCCGGCGACGTATTGCTGGCCATCAGCACCAGCGGCAATTCGGCCAATGTGCTGGCCGCCATCGAAGCCGCCCATGAGCGCGAGATGACCGTGGTGGCGCTGACGGGGCGCGGGGGCGGCAAGATGACCCATGCCCTGCGCGAAACCGATGTGCATATCTGCGTGCCGCATGAGCGGACCGCGCGTATCCAGGAAGTGCACCTTCTTGTCCTCCATTGCATTTGCGATGGTGTGGACACCCAGTTACTTGGCGATCAGGAGACCTCTGTATGACATATGCCCCGTTGAAACGACTCACTCTGGCCGTTGGTACGTCGGTCTTGCTTGGCAGTGCCCTGACAGCCTGCTTTCCTTTGGTGGTAGGTGGCATGGCCGGGGGGGCGCTTGTTGCCACCGACCGCCGCACGTCGGGTGCGCAGCTGGAAGACGAGGGCATTGAATTGCGGGCGGCCAGCCGGATTCGCAGCAACGTGGGCGACCGTGTGCATGTCAACTTGACCAGCTACAACCGCCAGGTGTTGCTGACGGGTGAAGTGCCCAGCGCGCAAGACAAGCAGCTGGTCGAGCAGATCGTTTCGCGTGTGGAGAATGTGACCTCGGTGGTCAATGAACTGGCCGTGATGGGCAACGCCACCCTGACACAGCGCTCGTCCGACACCCTCGTCACCGGCCGTGTCAAGGCGATGCTGGTGGATGCCCGTGACCTGTCGTTGAACGCCTTCAAGGTGGTGACCGAGCGTGGTACGACCTACCTGATGGGGCGTGTTACACAGCGCGAGGCGGATCGCGCCACCGAAGTGGTCCGCTCCACTCCGGGTGTGCAAAAAGTCATCCGCATGTTTGAAATCATCAGCGAGGAAGAGCTGGCACGCATGCTGCCGTCAAAACCCGTCGAGCCACCCGCAGGCGCCAAACCCGCCGGGAGTTGACGTTAGTTAGGGGCGGGCAGTGCTGGCCTCGGCAGCATTGCCGCTCTGCTTTCCACCCGATTTTTCCGGTTGGCCCAGTTTCTATTTCAGGCGCTTGATCAGGCTCGATGTGTCCCAGCGCTGGCCGCCCATGGCTTGTACGTCGGCATAAAACTGGTCGACCAGGGCCGTCACAGGCAGGCGCGCACCGTTGCGCTTGGCTTCGTCCAGTACCAGGCCCAGGTCCTTGCGCATCCAGTCCACGGCAAACCCGAAGTCAAACTTGTCGGCCACCATGGTTTTGCCGCGGTTGTCGAGCTGCCAGCTTTGCGCTGCGCCCTTGCCAATCACGTCCAGGACCTGGTTGACATCCAGACCGGCCTTCTGGCCAAACGCCACCGCTTCGCTCAGGCCCTGTACCAGGCCAGCAATGCAAATCTGGTTGACCATCTTGGTAAGTTGCCCCGCGCCGCTTGGGCCCATCAGCGTGAAGGCTTTTGAAAAAGCCATGCCCACTGGTTTCACGGCCTCAAATGCTGCGGCGTCTCCGCCGCACATCACTGTGAGCGCGCCATTTTGCGCACCAGCCTGGCCACCCGAGACGGGTGCATCTATGAAGTGCAGGTCGATCTTGGAGGCCGCGGCGGAGAGTTCACGCGCCACATCGGCCGAGGCCGTGGTGTGGTCCACGAAGATGGCGCCCGGTTTCATGCCGGCCAGCGCTCCATCGTTACCCAGTACCACGCTGCGCAGGTCGGCATCATTGCCCACGCAACAGAAAATGACGTCTGCGCCTGCAGCCGCCTCGCGCGGTGTGGCGGCTGCACGGCCCTTGAACTCGCTCGTCCAGGAGGCAGCCTTGGCGGCGCTGCGGTTGTAGACCGTGACGTCGT
>NZ_JBFUGX010000066.1:0-10364 GCF_056402675.1 Polaromonas sp. P3_C2
GGGTGCATCCCCGCACCTCGAATGCAATTCACACATTCTGCTTACAGAAGTTTGAAGCTGGAATTCAGTGAATAGTTGCGTCAGCCTTCAGTGCAGTTCAGCAGCCAGGTCAATCAAGAATTTTCGGTACTAATTGCTCCTGCAATTGGAGGATGTGAGGGGGTGGCAATTCTCTTATGTTTGCGCTTCCAGGCACTCGGTTTCTTCTTGCTTCCTCGCGAAAGCAGGCAGAAGCCCCTGAAGTAGCCGCAATAAAACGGGGGATGTTGATGAGTGCAAGATTCGGCTTCCAGTTGCTGGGATCCTCAGAATCCCTGGCGAAAGTGCGCACGCAGATCGAGCGTGTCGCCAGAGTTGATGCGGCGGTTCTCGTCGAGGGTGAGACAGGCACYGGAAAGGAAATGGTGGCACGGGCCATTCACTACGGCAGCAAGAGGGCCGACCGCGCTTTTGTTCCGGTCAATTGCGGGGCGCTGGCCGAAACCCTGGTTGAAAGTGAGCTCTTCGGTCACGAGCGTGGGGCTTTCACTGACGCAAAAGTTGCCTCGCTCGGACTTGTCAGCGAAGCCGGCGGCGGCACACTTTTTCTTGACGAGGTCGACGCGCTCAGCCTCAAGGCCCAAGCCGCGCTGCTGCGTTTTCTGCAAGATGGCAGTTACCGCCGCGTCGGCGGGAGTTCGACCAAACAGTCTGACGTTCGTATCGTCGTGGCCAGCAACGCCAACCTCAACGAGCTTGCCGAAGCACGCCGTTTTCGCAAGGACTTGCTGTATCGCATCAACGTGTTATCGGTCTATCTGCCAACGCTGCGCGAGCGCGGCGACGACGGGATCGAACTTGCCAGGATTTTCCTGACGCGGCTCGGCCACCATCATGGAAGGCCGCAGGTTCGCCTGACGCCGGCATCGATCGCATTTATCCAGAGCTACACGTGGCCGGGTAATGTGCGTGAGCTCGAGAATGTTGTCCAGCGAGCTTTCTTGCTCTGCGACAGCAACGAAGTCGATATCAGCCAGGCAATGTCACAGCCCCGCGGCGAGCGTCCCGCTGCCGAACCGGCGGTCTTTCGCACAGCCAAGCAGCAGGCCGTCAAGGAGTTCGAGCGGCTGTATGTGAGCCGCTTGCTGATGCAAACCAACGGCAACCTGACTCAGGCGGCACTGATCGCGGGACAGGATCGCAGCGCTTTCGGACGGCTGGTGCGCAAACACAGCCTGAGCCCCAGCCGGGCCCAGGCCGCCACCGCTACCCGCGCCGGTGAAGCCTGAGTCCGAGCGTGCTTGCGAAGTACGGCCTTGTCCTGTTAACCCTGGTATTCGGCATGGTGGTCTTCGCCGCCGGGTTGCTTGCGCCTTCCTCATTCAAGGAAGGTGTGGCAAAAATAGCGCAACAAATCGGAGCGAAAATCCCGGGCCGTGCCACTCCAGGTACAGGGGCGGCTTCCACACCAACCGCAACACCTGGCAGCACACCAGCCGCCGCTGCCGCTTCTACAGTCGCTGCGGCCCCGGCAAGCGCGCCGGCCGTCGCGGCATCGTCACCCCTGCCTGCGGCCAGCCTGATATTGCCGACGGTGGCCACGGCTTCTCCCAGCTTCGCGCTGCAGGCGGCACAGTTTTCGACGGCGCAGCCTGCCAGCCAGCTGGCTTCGTCAATACAGGCACAAGGTGTCACCAGCACGGTCGTCCTGATGGGCGAGCCCGCGGGCGGTTCATGGTCAGTGGTCACCGTCGGGCGTTTTGGCAGCGCGGACGAGGCATTGTCCCAACGCAACTACCTCTCGCTCAAGCTCGGGCTGCCACCCAATATGGGCACCATCGCATTGCCGCCCCCACCCAAATAACAACTCAGCGCAGCAAGTGCGCTACCGGGTGCCGCTGCTGTTTGTTGACCCAACCAGCCTGGCCGTAGGTGTCGACATAGCAGACCGCGAGCTGTGCCATGCCAAGCGAGCAAAAGTAAACGTACAGGTTCGCATCCTGCTTGGGGGCCATGTACCAAAGCCACGGGCGGGTGGCCAGGCCCCAGCTGCCAACCCGGTGCACGAGAAGGTCGGCCTGGCCGAGGTCACTGACGAGCGCGACACGGATGTCGRCGTCACCCATCGTGGGGGATTCATAGATGCGCGGCATATATTTCTTTGTGATCGGGGTTTTCCTGCTGCCGCCGGCGAGCGGTCTGCCGGATCGGGGTCATTTGTGTTTCAGACCGCCGGCGACTTCGGCACGGCACTTCACACAATACGCCATGGCGTCACCCGCGCTGACCTCGCTGGTGGCGTGGTGGTGCACATCGGACAGCGCACCGTGCTGCTGGATGTCGTTCCAGGCCATGAACGACGACTCCTTCGCCGCGTACTCGTGCCAGCTGTCCATGCCGGTCATGCTTTTGGCAAGGCCGTCGAGCGTAGCCTGGCGTTGCTGCACGAGCGTGCCATGTTCCGCAACGCGTGTCGCCTCGGCCGCCTGGTACTTGCTCATGAGCAGGTTCTTGCGCGCATTTTTTGTGTTGGCGCCGAAGGTCGGTGCAGCTGCCGGCACATAAGCCGGCACGGCTGGTACCAGCCCGGCCGTGAACGCGTCGAGGTGTGCCGCCGCATGGGTGTTGCCGCGCTGGTTAAGTTCCTGGTGCGCAGCGAGAAGGCTGTGGCCCTCTGCACAGGACAGTCCGCGCTTGTCCTCAGCCGGAGTCTGCTGGACATGCCGGTCCATGAGTTTTTGTGCAAGCGGATGGTCCGCGTGGTTGGCCTTCATATAGGCCACGCGGGCCTGGTATTTCGGCACGCCGGCGCCTCCGTCCGGGACCGGTTTTTTGGCCCAGGCGGTGTTTTTTCCCGTCACAGAAAGCGAATCACTGCCGCCGGTCAGGCGCCCTCCGCCTGGCGCTGTGACCGTCATCGTCGCATGTACGAGATCTCGCGGCGGAGCAGCGGTGGAAGGCGATGCCGTACGCGTCGTCTTCGGGCCTGACTGCGCTGTGACCGGCTTGGACAGCGCTGGCGTTTGTCGTTTGGATGCCATGGTTTACTCCCTCTGAAAACGTGCATATTTTTTCCCGGGTGACACGACCGGTATCTGTAACCTGGCTCCGGACTGCGAAAATTGCCGCATGCCGGGCTCGTGCCCTGCAGCGCAACGGCCGCGCAGCCGCCCGCACGGCCAGCGTGCCGGTTGCGCTGTGTTTGAGACGGCCTGAATCCCCGTTTCTCCCCGCCATCTACATGCCGACGCCGCGGCCGGTGTCGAGTTGTGCCGCAACAAGGCGGCGCCGGTCTTCTTCAACCGCAGACAGATGGCCACCTGGATCAGTCACTTCAGCCGCCTGCTTCCTGAATTTTTTGGCAGTGGACTGCAACTGTGGGCCCTGCAGTGCAGGCAGCCGCGGATGACTCAATATCTCCGACCCGTAGGCCTCCATTTCCCGTTGCGGGCTGGTCGTGGCCTTCATGACTGCCGGGCTTTTACGTTGCGCGACGTGTGTCATCTCATGACCAACAGTGCGAACGAGCTTGCGAAAGCTGTCCGTGTTCTCGTCACGAGTGATCTCTTCCAGCGCACGTTTTCCGTAACCTTTTTTCATCGTCAGCGTGATCGGCTTCGTCCTGTCCTTTTTGGCGCTGTAGCCGCCACCGGTCGAAGCATGACCGGCATCGTCCCTCACCTTGACCTTGTCGGGCATCGGCAGTGTGCCGTCAGTGGCCCGATGGACTTCAGTCGCGGTGGCTTTTGTAACCGCACGTAGCGACAGGTGGCTCGGATGCGATTTCGGCAACGCATTGCGCGTGGCCATAACGTTGGCAAACATGTCCCAATGGTCGAGCGGCGCTCGGCCCTGCGCCGCTCGCTGCTTGACCGCCAGCTGGGTCTTTGTCGGTGGTTTCACGGCTGGCGGCACGCCCACGCCCTGCTGCGGACCCGGGTTTTGCGCAGAGGCATTTTTCTTTCTGAGTAGCATGATGTTTCCTTTCAGGTTCAGAATGTGAAGCCCGGGCCAGCCACCCACCGGACAGGGCTCAGCGGCGGTTCGGTCAGGGTCTTGTCATTGGCCATTTCGCGCAGGCTGCTGAGGTCAAGCCGGGGAGTCGCGCCGCGCCAGCGCCAACGGCGGCAGCAGGCAGCGAGCCGAGATAGCGACGTGTCGACGGCTTGAAGGCGGCGTCCCTCGCAAAATTGGCGCGACGCGCCATCCTGGCCCATACCATGCTTTACCTGCCCGGCGCGATGCGCGCTCTCATTTTCCTGCCTGCTTGTACATGTCGGCGAGGCCGGCGCGCTGTTCGGTGACAACGTCCTTCAGATGGTTTTCATGCGTGGCATCGATATGTCCGGTGCTCCGGATGCGCGTGAGCATCTCAAGCTGGCGGTCCATACCCCACTCTGCGTCCTTTTTAGGCACCACGCCCTGCTGCGAAGGGTTATCGAAGGGACGGGCATCGTGAATCGTCGGTTTGCCGAAGAGCGTCGCGGGTGTGGCTGTTGACCGGAACTCGACCTCAAGCGTTGCCGCGTAGTGGTCCTGCGTCGTGCCCATCGGGCCGGCGAAAGGTACCTGGCCATGATGAGCGTTCAGCAGGTAGGCGCGGTGGTGCTCGACCACTGCACCGCTTCCGGTCGTGAGCTTGCGCCGGTGTTGCGTTTTATTCATCGCCGAAGCCGGCAGGCGTTTGCTCAGAGAAGCACCGGCGCCGCTTTTCCTCGAACTGCCGGCTGCCTGGTGCAGGGAGTCGGGACTCATGTGGTCGACCTCAACCGGTGCCTTCGATGGGGTCTTTTTGTAGACCGACTGCTGCGCGTGCGTGCCGATGACTTTTTTGGGGCCGCGTATCGGCCCATAATTGCTGGGCGCCGGGCCCAGCCTGTCCTTGGCGGTCTGGTCCGCTGTGTACCGTCTCGATGCCATGGTCAAACTCCTGGTGGGTTAAGAAAAAACGCGGGGTTATCCGCGCCACGTGTCAAAAGCCGTGCGTTTTATAGAGATCAGCCAGTTCACTACGCTGCTCGGTCACCACATCCATCAGGTGCTGTTCGTGCTCGCCCGTGATGTGCCCGGTGTTCTGGATGCRCTTGAGCATGTCGAGCTGCCGGTCCATACCCCATTCGGCATCGAGTTTCGACACCACTCCCTGCTGCGACGGCTTATCGAACGGCCGCGGATCGTGAATCGTCGGTTGACCGAACAAGGTGGACGGCGTCGCGGTCGAACGGAACTCGACCTCAAGCGCCGCCGCGTAGTGGTCCTGGGTTGTGTTCATGGGGCCGGCGAACGGTACCTGCCCGTGATGCGCATTGAGCAGATAGGCCCGATGCGCCTCGACCGCGTTGCCGCTACCGGTTGTGAGCTTGCGCCTGTGCTGGGTCTTGTTCATCGCAGCGGCCGGCAGCCGCTTGCTCAACGATGCACCGCCACCGCTCTTGCGCGAGCTGCCAAGGGCCTGGTGCAGCGAGTCGGGACTCATATGGTCGACCTCGACCGACGCTTTCGACGGTGTTTTTTTATAAGTCGACTGCTGCGTGTACGTGCCGAGCTCCTGCTTCACGCGTTTGATCGGCGGGAAGTTGCTAGGAGCAGGACCAAGCAGGTCCTTGCTGATCTGGTCGGCTTTGCGTTTGCGGCTGGCTGCCATGGTCGATCTCCAGTTAGGGTTGAAAATGCTTCAGGAAGGTCCAGGCGGCGCCGCCCTTCATCGAGTAACCGATTGCCTGATGCAACGAGCCGGGGCTCATATGGTCGACCTCCACCAATGCGCCCGATGACGCCTTCTTGCAGGTCAATTGCCGCGCATGGCTACCGATCTCGAGCTTGGGCTGCTTGACTTTCGGGTGACAGCTTCGCGCCGGTTCGAGCTTGCTTTTGCCGATCTCTCCAACCCTTCCTTTGCATTCCATGGTTTCTTCTCCTTCGGTTGAAAACAGAGTCAACGCACCAGCGGCTCCCCGATGCATTCGCACACGGCCGCGAGCCGGCGCTCGAGTTCGTCGTGAGTGCAGGCAAGCGCGCCAGGCAGCGCGAGGTGCATGAACCGGTAACCCACATCGTCGCCGCGCGACTCGTGCCCGAGCGTGTCAAAACCGGCTTTTTCAAGCAGCCGGTGCGAGCGCGTGTTGCCCTCGTGTACCGAGGTGAACAGGTGCCGCACCGGGCCACCGGCGAGGCTTGCCGTCAGCAGCCGCACCGCACGCGCACCAAAGCCAGTGCCTTGATGCTCGACACCTATCCAGAAATGGATATGCGCCATATCGGCCTCGCGGCGCAAACCGACGGCACCGACAAAACCTAAATTCCGGTGAACCACTGCATATTCGGTCCCCTCGCTGCCGCCTACATGGGCAAGATAGGTTTGCGCCTCTGCTTCACACGTAATTGGCGGCAATCCGGCCACCACGGCGATGTTCGGGTCCCGGTATTGATGCAGCCATGCCGGGATATGCAGGACATCAAGTGGCTCGAGCGAGAGCTCATCGTCGCGCAGCGCGTCGGCTTCATACCAGTTGCTGGCCTGCCAATTGGCCAGCCGGCGCTCCAGCAGCTCATGCATGCCTTGTGCCTCAGGATGACCGGCATCCAGGCGCAGACATTCCCGTACGACGCGCAATGCAGTGGCGCTGCGCCCGGTTTCCGCCTCCAGCCGCGCACGCAGCAGCAGCTGATCGATGCGAGAAGCCGTCGGCGAATCGCTGTCGGGAGTTTCGGCGAGCACATCACGCGCCAGCGCCCACTGACCCACATGCACCAGCAGGCGTGCCAGGCCTGTCCCGGCATCACAACGCTGACGCTGTGTCATGTGCTGCCACGTGCGTGTCAGGCTGCGGTGCAGTGTTTGCAGTGCACCTTCGTCCGCAGCGTCCAGCAGGCGAAGATCAAGGCTGTCGAGGATGGATTGGAGAGCCCAGGGATCATGACCCGAGCAGCGAAGGCGAAAATTGATTTCGTCAACGCTCTCCACAGGACTGTGGGGAGCCCCGTGCCACCAGCGCTCCGCTGGATGGTCTTCATCTACCGTCTCGACCAGACTGCTCCAGCTTGCGGCATCCATGCCGATGGCATCGTCGCGGCAGGCCATATGCTGAATGCATCCCGATGCGCCCCACTCCAGATGCGCAACATGTGCGCCGGCGCTTTCCTGATGCATGCCAAGCGCATGGAAATTGACCGGCAGTCCCAGTTCACCAGGAGCGAGTTGTTCAGGAAGCGCCATGCAGTTAAGCCTGATCTGCCGCTCATCGGCGACTCCCTGGTCTGCCGCCAGCAGCAAATAGCGTCCGGCAGAAAAATYGGCAAGCGCATCCAGCAGGGACAGTGCGGCGTTTGAAAGCAGAACAGTGGCACTGATCAGGCTGGCGCGGTAATGGCCCAGCAGCGCGGAAGCGGCTGAGGCAAGCTCATCCTCCGCCAAAGCCTGCCATTCGGAAACCAGCGCAAAACGGCCTTCGCTGCCTGGCTGCGCCTGAACCCGCGCCTGCAATAGTTCGCCGTAGTGCACACCGTACAGTTCTGCCGGCAATGCGGAGAACCCGCCTGCCGTCATCGCGACCACCGGGTTGCGTGACCCGAACAGGGCAAAGCGGTTCGCACCGAGCAAAAGCGGGTGGCCGCGCCGAGCCTGCCAGCTCGCCTGGTCAAGCCAGCCGCGCGCGACAAAAGGCTGAAGTGCCGGCTGTTTGAGCAGCGCCAGTGCCGGTTCTTCACCGGCCAGCGGGCACAGCACATACCGGACGGGCCAGCCGAGCATGCCGCAGGCATGCATCTCATCGCGCAAAGTGGTCAACACCATCGCAGCCAGGGCGCCGTCATCCGGACCCACGTTCAGGATGTAGAGTGGTTGCGACAAATCCAGGCTGCCCAGGCGTTCAAGCCTGCTCCAGTACATAACTACGGCACGCGCCCAGGCGCGCCCCAAGCGCGGGCCGGTCAGGGCGGCAGCAATGCCCGAACGCTCCTTAAATAGAAGGGACGGCAGTTCGCAAAGGTTTTTCCAGACCGAAGCGGCGATATCCATCGCCACTGACGGGGTCGACGGATCAGTCCCCAGGGAAACCGGTACGAGAAGCCCTTGGGGTTCAGATGATGCGATCATGTTTCCTCCCGCGCTGCGGGTGTTTCAAGCCCTACCAATTCGAAGATATTGAGTTGGCCGCCAAGACGGATAAACACTTCCTTGTAGAGCTCTGCGGTGTTGAGCCGTCCCCATTCGATCGCACGGCGTATCAGGTAAGGCGCCGGGCTGTGCGGATCCATCTTCAGCAACGCCTCCACCAGTTGCTCCAACATTGCGTAAACCTGGCGCCGGTCATCGATGGCCCACATCTGGTCACCCACAATGACCGTTTCGTCGGACCCCGCAACGGTGCCAGGCCCCGGCTCGGAATCCCCGCTCACCGTCGCCAGCTTTATCCCGCGCCGCTGCAGCTCAGATTCGGCCAATGCGTGCAGTTGAGCCAGCAAGCCGGCCAGCGCCGACAGACTCGGTCCGTCCACCGCGAAATGGCGGTCGATGCTGTCCCTGAGCAGTTGCATCGCTCCCAGCGCATCATTCAACTGCTGGTGCAGCGCCTGATACCAGGCCAGGGGCGTCGCGGCCATCGCTGCAGTGATCGTTTCCGTGCTGGCATGCTCCTCCTCATCAGCGCTGCTAGCTGCGGCCGCGGCGGCCGGGGCCAGTCGTTCGCGGTGCATGGCAACTTCCCAATCGGCGAGGTTGTAATTGCGATGCATGCCCGTTGAAGTCATGGCGAGCTGCTTGAGCACAAACGGCAAACGGTTGTTGAGCGAACGCAGGATGTTGGCTCGGTGTTCGCCGCCGGAATCAGCGTCCTGGGGGTAGAGATCGTCCCAGTAATCACGCAACAAGCCATCAAGCAGCAAAAGGCTGGGAGCTATCGCAGAAAACCCATGCTGGTTCACTTCGGCCTCAAGCAGCCAGGCAGCGACCTGCAGGTCCTTGGATTTGGAACAAAGGGCCTCGGTGGCGACACGGCTCACCACTGGCCAGTCCGCTCGCTTGAGCTTGTGCTCCCACGGACCCAACGGCAAACTCGCATCGTCCTCGCGTCTGGCGTTCTGGATGGTGTTGTAGACACCATTGCCTTTGACCGAATAACCGGCGGGATTGCCCGCGTCGATCGGGTCGAGCAGGGTCTCGAGCGAACATCCAAGCCGTTCGCCGAAGTAACGCTGTGATCGGGTCATCAATTCAGTGTTCATGGTTTTGCTCGCTTTTGCGTGGAAACATCTTGCCGCTGCGGTGCAGACTTGGGGAAAGGTCCCGGCCAGACCAGGCGGGTACTGGCCTGGGATTTCGGATCGGTGCCAGACAGGGTCAAGCCGAGGTAGAACGTGGCCTGGCCCGTCGTGACAACCGGGGCTGCTGTGGGTGTCGCCTGGGTCGTGCGCTGTATCGGCACGCTGAATTCGAGCAATGCCTTGCCGGGCTTGAGGGGATCGGCCGGTCGTGCCGGCGCAGGCTGGTAGCGCTGCAGCATGC
Source organism: Polaromonas sp. P3_C2 (assembly GCF_056402675.1). NCBI lineage: Bacteria > Pseudomonadati > Pseudomonadota > Betaproteobacteria > Burkholderiales > Comamonadaceae > Polaromonas > Polaromonas sp. P3_C2. Next base: position 9,482 of record NZ_JBFUGX010000066.1, read on the forward strand.
GCAGCAGCGCCCAGTTGCCGCTTTCAGTAAACGAAGCTGTGCTGCCWTCGGCCCGGTAGCCGCTTTGCGCCGGGTAAGCAGCCGGTCGCCAAACAGACAGCTCGGCCCAATTCAGATCAAGCGCGAGCACCTGGCCGTAGCTCCAATCCACGGTTGACGGCTTTCCACCCGGATAGCTCGCCACCCGTGAACCTGAGCTCACAACCCAGCTCACGACCTGTTCACTGCCAGGCGACTCCTGGGGTAGCGCACGGAAAGTGATGTCGAGCTTTAGAGGCTGCGGTGCTGCGCCTATACCCAAGCCTGGCCGCAGAAACTGATCGGCTGCATCGAGTTCACTGAGGAACCCGCGTGCCGAAACGACCCAGCCAGGGCTGCTCAGGCTTGACAGCGACTGTTGCAGCGATTCACGTTGTGCCGCGTAGTCACTGAAGAAGGTCTGTACCTCAGCCAGCGAGGCGTCCGGACTGCTGGTCTCGCCGAACGGAAACCGACCCTTGAGCCGGCTGTTGAACCGTTTGGCCAGGGCATCGTAGGCAGTGGTTGCCTGTTCGGTACGACGATCGACACAGCGCAGATTCAGTTGCGCAATCAGGTCGCGCCGCCTCTCCGAGAACATGTCGTTGCCGTAGTCGGCTGGCTGGTAGGCCGCCAGCACCTTGCCGCAGTTCGCATAGGTGAGATCGGCAATGGTCTTGAGGAAAAGCGTGTCGAGCGCGCCGACTTGCTTGCCCGGATCCTTGAACTGCACGTAACTGGTGACCTCATTGATCGTATTACTCCAGTACGGCAAGGTTTGCGCGTTGTCGCGCTGCGCATCGTTGACGCCGTCAGTGTTGCGCAACAGATTCACGAAAGGATCAGCGTAGCCAGCGAGTACCTG
>NZ_JBFUGX010000067.1:0-10343 GCF_056402675.1 Polaromonas sp. P3_C2
CGCTGGACATGGCCGGCATCATCCTGACCGCCGCCGGGCTGGGTTTTCTGGGCCTGGGCGCGCAGCCGCCCATGCCGGAGTGGGGCGCGATGATCGCCAATGGGCGTCTTTATGTGCTGGACCAGTGGTGGGTGGCCGCCGCGCCCGGCGCGGCGATTTTTGTCGTGAGCCTGGCCTTCAACCTGCTGGGCGACGGCCTGCGCGATGCGCTGGACCCGAAGGCCGCCAAATGACGGGCGCCAACATGCCCCTGCTGGTGGTCGACGACTTGCGCGTGAGCTTTCCGCGCCGTGACGGCGGCATGACCGAGGCGGTGCGCGGCGTGTCCTTCACGCTGGGCCGTGAGCGCCTGGGCATCGTGGGCGAGTCGGGTTCGGGCAAGTCACAAACCGGCCGCGCCATCATGGGGCTGACCGCACCGGAAGGCCGCATCAGCGCCAAGTGTCTTGAGTTCGCCGGCATGGACTTGCTCAACTGCCCGCCCGCCCAACGCCGCGAACTGCGCGGCGGCCGCATCGCCATGGTGTTGCAGGATCCGAAGTTTTCGCTGAACCCCGTCATGACCATAGGCGCACAGATCGTGGAGACGCTGCAAGCCCATACCCGTGTTTCGTCGGCGGAAGCAAAAAAGCGCGCACTCGCCGCGCTGGAATCCGTGCGCATCGACGACCCGGCGCGCGTCTACAAACTCTACCCGCATGAGGTGTCCGGCGGCATGGGCCAGCGCGCGATGATCGCGATGATGCTGATCGCCGACCCGGACCTTCTGATCGCCGACGAGCCGACTTCGGCGCTGGACGTGACGGTACAACTGCAGGTGCTGGCCATCCTCGACACGCTGGTGGCTGAGCGCGGCATGGGCTTGATTTTGGTCTCGCACGACCTGCGGCTGGTGTCGACCTTCTGCGACCGCATCCTCGTGATGTACGCCGGTCGGGTTGTGGAAGAGCTGGCTGCCGGCGGCCTGGCGAATGCGCAGCACCCCTACACACGCGGCCTGATGGCCTGCCTGCCGCAGCTGGGCGCGTCCACGCATCCGCTGGCCACGCTGGACCGTCAACCGGAGTGGGCGCTGTGAATGCCGTGGTTTCATCTGCATCGCTGGGCCTGGAAGTCAGCGGCCTGCGCGTGGTGTACGACAGCTTTGTCGCCGTCGCCGATACCTCCTTCGTCGTGAACCCCGGCGAAAGCTTCGGCATCGTCGGCGAATCGGGTTCCGGCAAATCCACCGTGCTACGCGCCATCTGCGGGCTCGCGCCGCGCACGGCCGGCACGGTCAAGTTGCTGGGCCAGGACAGCGCACCCGGCAGCAAGGCCTTCAGGCGGCAGGTGCAGATGGTGTTTCAGGACCCGTACGGGTCACTGCATCCACGCCACACCGTAGACCGCATCCTCGCCGAGCCGCTGGCCATTCACGGCATCGACGACGCAGAGGCGCGCATCGAACGTGCGCTGGAAGAAGTCGGGCTGGGCACGGGCTTTCGCTTTCGTTACCCGCACCAGCTCTCGGGTGGGCAGCGCCAGCGCATCGCGATTGCGCGCGCCTTGATTCTCGAGCCGCAAATCCTGCTGCTGGACGAACCCACTTCGGCGCTGGACGCCTCGGTGCAGGCCGAGGTGCTCAACCTGCTCGAAGAACTGCGCCGCAGGCGCGGCCTGACTTTCGTCATGGTGAGCCACGACCTGGCCGTCGTCACGCACCTGTGTGAACGGCTGATGGTGATGCAGCGCGGCCAGACGGTGGAGATGCTGCCTGCGGCCGACCTGGCGGCACACAAAGTCACGAATGCCTATACGCTGAGCCTGATGGAGGCTTCCACCGGGTTCAAACGCCGCGCAGCGGCCGACGTATCCGCCACGGCGTAAATCGTTACCAGGCAGGTCTGGCGCGCCGCAGCGCCGCATGCTTTAATTTCTCTTCAACACCACACGCCACGCCATGATCCACTGGGAAGCCCACGCCTGCCTGCCATTGCACCCGGCAGCCGATTTTTCGCCGATGGACGCGTTGCGCACTGCGGGCGTGAACTATGTGTCCGTCAATGTCGGCATGGACATGAACCCGGTGGCGCAAATCATGGCGGTCATTGCGGCCTTCCGCGCGAAGATTGCCGCGAACCCCGGGCGCTATCGGCTGGTGTCCAGTGTGGACGAGATCCGCGAGGCCGCGGCGGCGGGCCAGCTTGCCATCGGCTTTGACCTGGAAGGCGCGATGCCCCTGCAGGAGCGGCCCGATATGGTGACCTTGTACCGCGAACTCGGCGTGCGGCAAATCCATTTCGCCTACAACCGCAACAACAGCGTGGCCGACGGCTGTCACGACGAAGCACGCGGCCTCACGCCGCTGGGTGTGCGCATGGTGCAGGCTGTGAACGAGGCGGGCCTCTTGATGGACTGCTCGCACACCGGCCGCCGCTGCAGCCTGGACATCATGGCTGCCTCGGCCAAGCCGGTGATCTTCAGCCACGCCAACCCGCTTGCGCTGGTGGAGCACGGGCGCAACATCACCGACGAGCAGATACGCGCCTGCGCCGCAACCGGCGGCGTGGTGTGCGTCTCGGGCGTCTCTGCCTTCCTGGGCACACGCACCCCCACAGCCGATGACATGGCGCGGCATGTGGCCTATGTGGCGGGCCTGGTCGGCGCGCAGCATGCGGGCATCGGCCTGGACATCAGCTTCCGGCAGGATGAGCTCAATGACAACCCTCCCGGCGACTACGATCCCACCTACTGGTGGCCCAAATCGGCTGGCTATGACCGCGCCGTACAGCGCATGACATACACGCCGGTTGAAACCTGGCAACTGCTGCCCGAAGCGCTGCGCCAGGTGGGCCTGAGCGCAACCGAGATCGAAGGTGTGATGGGCGACAATATGATGCGTGTCGCCGGCATCGCCTGGCAGCACGCATAAGAACCTCATAAAACTACCGGCAGCCCCCATGTCCTCCATTACCCTCCGCTTCCTGGCCGAACCCAGCACCGTCAACTTCGGCGGAAAAGTGCACGGCGGCACCGTCATGAAATGGATTGACGAAGCCGGCTACGCCTGCGCCACCAGCTGGGCGAAACGTTATTGCGTCACCGTGTCGGTGGGCAGCATACGTTTTCAGCGCCCCATCATGATCGGCGACTTGGTCGAAGTCGAAGCCCGCCTGGCCTATACCGGCACGACCAGCCTGAACATCTCGGTGGAAGTGCGCGCCGGCGACATGAAAGTCGGGCAGATGCAGGTCATCACCGAATGCCTGGTGGTGTTTGTTGCGGTAGACCTGGACGGCAAGGCCTTGCCCGCCCAGGAATGGCGGCCAGAGACCCCCGGCGACGTCGCGCTGGCCCAGCGCGTCAAAGCGCACCTGGATGCAGCCCGCTCCATGCAGCTGGGCTGACTTCACGTCTTGCGCGGATGCAGCCCAATGCTCTGACGGGCCGCGATCTGGCGGCCGCCCTCACGGTCGTCGTGCTGTGGGGCGTTAACTTCGTGGTGATGAAATTCGCGCTGCGCGATTTCACGCCTTTTCAGTTGGGCACGGCCCGTTATGTGTTTGCCGTGTTGCCGCTGGCGCTGCTGATCCGCCCGCCCAAAATCGCGTGGAAGTGGATCGTGTTCTACGGCCTTTTTCAGGGTGTGGGCCAGTTCGGCATCTTGTTTCTGGCGCTCAAGGTCGGCATGACCGCGGCGTTGGCCTCGGTGCTGCAGCAGACCCAGGTGTTCTGGACGGCGCTCTTTGGCTTTGTGCTGCTGCATGAGCGCGCCAGCCGGCCGCTGCAGGCGGGCCTGGTGCTGGCGGCGCTGGGCTTGGCCTGCTTTGCGCTCAACTACGTGGGCGCCAATGGCGCGGGCGCCACCACGCCGCTGGGCTTTGTGCTTACGCTGTGCGCGGCGGCCATGTGGGCCATGTCCAACATCGTGGCGCGTCGCGTTCAGCAGACCTACAGCGATTATTCGCCGCTGGCCTTTGTGGTCTGGAGCAGCCTGGTGGCGATACTGCCCTTTGCCGCTCTGTCCTGGGCCTTCGACCCCGAGGCCGCGCGCTGGCACTGGATGGAAGCGCGTGCCTCCAGCTGGGCCGCTGTAGCCTACCTTGGCTGGGCGGCCACCATTTTGGGCTACAGCCTGTGGACCAACCTGCTCAAGCGCCACCCGGCCAATCGCGTCGCGCCTTTCAGCCTGGGCGTGCCGGTGGTGGGCCTGGCCACCGGCATGCTGGTACTGGGCGAGGTTGTCACGCCCTGGCAATGGGCCGGCGTCGCGTTTGTAGTGGCCGCGCTGGCTTGTGTGATGCTGGGCGGGCTGGTGCTCAGGCCGCGTCCGCAACAGGCCTGACGCCCAGGAACCAGGCCGCCAGCAGCTCCAACGCGTAGCGCACCTTGGCCGGCTGCTCACCACGCCGCGGCGTGACGGCGTAGACCGGAACATCCGCCATGCGCCAGCCCGGCAATATCGGCAGCAAGCGGCCTTCGGTCATCGCTTTGCGGTCGTCCTCGCTCACACCCATGCTGATGCCCCAGCCGGCTATGGCCAGCGCATGCAGCGCCGTGACCTGCGAAGCCTGCACCCGGCCTTCCAGCCTCAGGGTTGCGCGTTCGCCAGACGGGCCCAGCAGCTCCAGCATGTCCGCGCTGTTGCTGCTGTTGGGTTTGCTGGCCAGCCAGTCGTGGCGCAGTAAATCCTGCGGCGTGGCGGGCCAGCCCCGTTCGGCCAGGTAGGCCGGCGAGGCGCATAGCTGGCGCGTCATATTGCCCAGCTTGCGTGCCACCAGGCTGGAGTCGGCCAGCTCGCCCACGCGCACCGCGATGTCCACGCGTTCGCTGATCAGGTCAACCAGCTTGTCGTCCAGCAACAGGCGCAGCGTGAGCCGGGGGTAGCCGCGCAGCGGCGCCAGCGCCGCTGCCAGCAGGCCGCCAAAGCCGGCCGGCGCGGCCAGGCGCAGCTCGCCTTCGGGTTCGTCGCGCAGCCGCACCAGCGCCTGTTCCGCCGAGCGCGCAGCCGCCACCATGGCGGCGCAACCAGCGTGGTAGCGCTCACCCGCTTCTGTCAGTGTCAGGCGCCGCGTGGACCGGTGCAGCAGGGCCAGGCCGAGCGACTGCTCAAGCTGCCGCAAATGCTGGCTCACGGCCGAAGGCGTCATGCCCAGCTGCCGCGCCGCCGCAGTCAAGGACCCCTTGGCAACCACCTCGGCAAAAATGGCCATGCGCTTGAGCTGGTCCATGGATTTATCGCTCATTAGTTAGCTCTACTTCACAGTGTTAGCGAATTTTGCCGTCTATTCAGAGCGTTGTGAAGTAATGACACTAGAGGCTCTTTTAACCCGCAGGAGTTTTTATGAACATCGCACTGATCGGCGCCACAGGTTTTATCGGCGCACCTATTCTTTCCGAACTGCTAAGCCGCGGCCACAAAGTCACCGTGCTGGCCCGCAACCCCGGCAAGGTCACCCCGCAAACCGGCCTGACCGTGGTCGCCGCCGACGCACTGAATGCCGGCCAGGTGGCCAAAGCCGCGGCGGGCCACGATGCCGTCATCAGCGCCTACAACCCGGGCTGGAGCGAGCCGAAAATCCACGACCTGCACCTGGAGGCCAGCAAAGCCATCGTGAATGGCGTCAAGCAGGCGGGTGTCAAACGCCTGCTAGTGGTCGGCGGTGCCGGCAGCCTGTATGTGGCGCCGGGCCTGCAGCTGGTGGACACGCCTGAGTTTCCCGCGCAATACAAGCAGGGCGCGCTCGCCGCACGCGAGGCGCTGAACCAGCTCAAGCTCGAAACCTCGCTGGACTGGAGCTTTGTCTCGCCCCCTATCGGCCTGGCACCCGGCGAGCGCACCGGCAAATACCGGCTGGGTGCGGACGATCTGCTGCCCGGCCAGGGTGACAAGCCGGCCGGTATTTCGGTGCCTGACCTGGCTGTGGCCATCGTGGACGAAATTGAAAACGCGCGGCATATTCGGCGCCGGTTTACGGTTGCCAATTAATAGTCTTATCGATCCCCGGACCAATAGACATGGGCGCAAGCAGCTATCCAATTAATAGCAATTTCTTTTGAGGTTGTGGCTGATTTTCAGGACGTGCTCTTTGTTGAGGGCGGCTAGCCGGGGGTAGCCCGGCAGCTACTCACTTTTCTTTTGCTTCGCCAAAAGAAAGTTACCTGCATGCCGGGCTACCCCCGGCCAGCAACTCTCAGTAAAGAGTACAACGCCGGGTAAGAAACCAGCCTACTTCAAAGCCTCACCCCGAGCCGCCTCCAGCACATCCCGAGTCTTCACCGCCTCGCGCCGCGCAGCCTCCGCAAAATCATCCGCCGAAGAGGCATACAAAATCGCGCGCGACGAGTTCACGATGATGGGAGCGCCGGACCGCCATCCCGCCTTCACGGTCGCCACCGCATCGCCACCTTGCGCCCCCACACCCGGAATCAGCAAAGGCAAGGTAGGCGCCACGGCCCGCACACGCTCAATCTCCGCCGGGTACGTCGCCCCCACCACCAGCCCCAGCTGGCCATTGAGGTTCCACAGACCTTGCGCCAGACGCGCCACATGCTCGTACAGCAGCGGCTGGCCTTCAATCGAGGCGAATCGCTGGTTCTGCAGGTCGTCGCCGCCGGGGTTGGAGGTGCGGCACAACAGGAAAGCGCCCTTGCCTTCGTACTTCAAATACGGCGCGACCGAATCAAACCCCATGAAGGGCGAGAGCGTCACCGCGTCGGCACCGTAGCGCTCAAAGGCTTCCTTGGCATATTGCTCCGCCGTGCTGCCGATGTCGCCGCGCTTGGCATCCAGGATGATGGGCACTTGCGGCGCCACGCGGCGCATGTGTTCCATCAGGCGTTCGAGCTGGCCTTCGGCGCGGTGCGCGGCGAAGTAGGCGATTTGCGGCTTGAAGGAAATCACCAGGTCGGCAGTGGCGTCAACAATCGCCGCGCAGAAATCGTAGATCTTGTTGGCGTCGCCCTTGAGCTTGCCGGGAAATTTCGCGGGTTCAGGGTCCAGGCCAACGCAGAGCATGGAGCGGTTCTGGCGTTCTGCGGCGCCCAGCATGTCGAGAAAAGTCATGTCCCATTTTAAGCTCCCACGATCTCGGCAGCTTGCACTGTGCCCCTGATGGAGAACCCCCTGTATGCCAAACGCGCGATTGTCGCCAGTGGCTACCTGTCTGGCGTTTTACACGACGCAACAAAAAACAAGCGCCAGCGTCATGAGGATTTCACAGTGAATTTTTACGATCACCGCATTGCAAGTGCAGGAGGTCGTTGTGAATTTGCGGATCAGTCAAGGCGAATGCCCGCTGGAGATACCTCGTTCCAGGCTCGGGGCCGTGCCGGAGATGGTGTCTCCCCAGAGGCATGAGTGGATAGGTCATGGCCCTGTTGTTTTGCGGGGCATGGGGCGCAACTGGGCAGCGCTGGAGCGCTGGACATTTCAGCACCTTGCCCATCTGGGCGGGGCCAAGCCCGTGACTTTGGTGGTGGGTAATCGGGAGAGGTCCAGCACCCGGTTTGTGACGTCCACACTTGATCGCTATGTGGCACAGCTGGCGTTGCAGACAGCCGCGCAGGAAGAGGGCTCCCATATCGGATACCTCAAAGAGTTCGATCTGCTCAAGGAGATACCCTCATTGCGCCAGGACGTGGAACAAGATGCATGGTTCCCGCCGGGCAACATCGTCTCCAGCAGCGCGTGGATTGGCCCGCAAGGGGCACACACAGGCTTGCATTACGACCTGCTGGACAACCTGGCGGTGCTCACGCGCGGAGTCAAACGCTTTTATCTGGCCCGCCCCGGCACCGTGGAGCACCTGGGTGCGTTGTCAAAGAAGTATGACCGCTGGGCCAAGCTGGCATCGGTGGGCATGCGCGATCTGGCGCAAAGCGATGTGCCGGCAGACGCACTGTTTGCTGTCGATCTCTATCCGGGTGATGCCATCTACGTGCCTCATGGTTGGTGGCATGAGGTGGTGAATTTGCAGGCCAGCATTTTTCTGAGCGGATTTTTCGGCAGCAAGGCCCGGGTCGTTGGATTGTGGGTGGCCACAGGTGCCGTGCAGCTGATGCACGACTTTCAACCCTTGGGCACTCGCAATTGCTCCTGCCACTCAGGCGCCGCACGCCCGCCACCAGCCCCCGAAGTTCCGGGCAGTCAACTCCTTTAACACCAACGCATACCGTTACCCATGACAACCAAGCCGACCATCAAAAAGCACCGCTACATCACCCGCAATCTGCGTATCGGCGATATTCCGGCCTTGCTGGATCTGGAGCGCAAGCAATGGACAGAAGAGCAGCAAGCTACGGCAGAAGACTTTCGATCACGCATTGCCGCGCATCCCGATTTGAGCGGGGGTGCATTTTGCGCAGAAACGGGTGAGCTGCTGGCATCGCTGTTTTGCAAACCCACCACAGAGGCAGAGTGGGTCAACCCGGGCGACTGGCAAAAGAGCGCCGCTTTGGACGGCAAAGTGCCCAGCAACAAATACGCATCACGCTGCCTGTTTGGCATCAGCCTGACCAGCGTGGATGCCGGCGCTGCTTTGCAGCTGATTGCCTTTAACTATCTTTATGCTGTGAAATGTGGCAACCGCAAATATTTCCTGGGTTCGCCAATGCCCGGGCTCAAGCGTCATTTGCAACGCAAGCCAGGTGCGTCGGTAGAGGCCTATGCACGGGCTACGCGGGCCGGTTTGCCGGTTGATCCCCAGCTGCGCTACTACCACGGCAAGGGGTTTTGTGAGGTTGTGGCCGTGCGTGAGAACTACTTCCCCCACGAAGCCTCGTGTGATTACGGCGCCATTCTGAAATCCAGAGTGCCGTATCCCTGGCTGACGCCGCTATTTCGCTTGGTACCCGTCCCGGTGTTGAGGTCGCTTGCAGCATTGGCGCCACGCTATGCCATTCCAGAAGACGACGGGGTGCCCGCACGAACAGAGTCGGCCGCTGAGCCGGAGGCAGCTTAGCAGTTCAACCCGTGTTGCGCAGCCCAGCCGGGCTGGTTACTCCACTGAATCTTCAGGCCAGCATGAGCCGCGGGACTGGCTTTGCCAGACCGCAGGCGGGCGGCCCCCTCGGGGGGCAGCGCATTACACGAAGTGAAAAGCGTGGGGGCACAATAGTTCCATGCAACTCTCCCAACGCCAACTCATCCTGCTGGTTCTGCTCACCCTGGTCTGGGGCCTGAACTGGCCGGTGATGAAACTGGGGATTGCGGACTTTCCACCCTTGACGTTTCGGGCGATGTCGATCTGGCTGGGCATTCCGGTGCTGGGCATCGCCATGGTGGTGCTGAAGGTGCCGTTTTGGGTGCCGCGGGGCAAGTGGCGTGAGCTTTTCTGGCTGGCGGCGGCCAACATGTTTGTCTGGCATGCGCTGATCATCCTCGCCGTCAAAAACTTGAGCAGCGGCCGCGCGGCGATTCTGGGCTACACCATGCCGATTTTTTCGGCGCTGCTGGGCGCCTGGTTTTTTGGCGCCAGGCTCAAGCCCCGCAACTGGCTGGGGGTGGCAGCTGCCGCGCTGGGCGTGGCGCTGCTGCTGTGGAATGAAATGACCAACCTGTCGGGCAGCCCCCTGGGTGTGCTGTGCGCGCTGGTGGCAGCTGCGGTGTGGGCGCTGGGCACGCAGCTGCTGCGCAAGACCACGATACYGGCCGCGACGCTGACGCTGTCGTTCTGGATGACGGTGATGACCGCCGTGATGCTGACCGTGTTGGGTGTCGTGTTTGAGATGCCGCAGTGGAAGGCACCTTCGCCCACGACCTGGGGCGCGATTCTTTACAACGCGGTGCTGATTTTCGGTTTTGCGCACGCGGCGTGGTTCACGCTGGCGCGCGCGCTCCCGCCGGTGGCTTCCACGCTGAGCGTGATGATGATTCCCATCCTCGGGGTGTTTTCAGGCGCGCTGGGCCTGGGCGAAGTGCTGCACTGGCAGGACTGGGCTGCCGTGGTGCTGATGGTGGTGGCGATTGCCTCGGTGCTGGCGCCCAGCCGTGGCGCAGTTAAGGCCTGATAAAAATCAGCCCGGGTTGGTGACCAAATTCATGGCCAGGCACAGGTCGTCCCAGGCCTTGCCCTTGTCGGCCGGGTTGCGCAGCAAATAGGTGGCGTCGTAGGTCACTACCATGCGGGCTCCATGCAGGCTGTGCAATTGGCCGCGCTGTTTGCCGAAAGGCTCTGTCGATTGCAACACCGCCTGCGCGGCCAGACGGCCCATGACGAGCACGACGTCGGGCTGCGCGCTGGCCACCAGGGCGGGCAGCGCTTCGGGCAGGCCGGCGCCCGCACCGGATGCCGCCTGCCGGACCAGCGGCGCCAGCAGCACCATGCCAGCCTTGTGCAGGCGCGTAGCGCGCAGCATGTTGT
>NZ_JBFUGX010000068.1:0-10286 GCF_056402675.1 Polaromonas sp. P3_C2
GTCCGGCGCAGGCCTCGATGAGCATACCGTCGGCGCAACCATTGACCCAGGCCGGCAGCCGGAACTGCCTTGTCAGCACCACGGTTTGCCGCCGGACGTTGACAAGAAGGATCGCTGCGCCGTTGCCGCGGTCATAGACCTCGCGTGTCTGCTGCTGCCACGTGCCGCCGCGGCGGCGCAACTCGATGGTGAGTTTGCGCAACACATACCAGTTGTCGGACAGGCGTTCATCGCCGAGCACGCGCACGTGTGGTGCGGGCGGTGGAATCAGGAAGGAAGGGCGCATTCGGATTGGTTGATTTCGTGTAATATCGTGCATTATTATGAAATTTCGTGCAATTGTCCAGCTTCACGCCAGATAGAAACCGGAGCCGAAACCCCATGCTGACCAGCCAACGCAAACACCTGCTGCTGACACGCCTTGACCGTGACGGGCAACTGGTTGCCAAGACCGTCAGCCAGGAACTGGGTATTTCGGAAGACACCATCCGGCGCGACCTTCGCGAGCTGGCCCAGGCGGGCAAGCTCCAGCGTGTCCATGGCGGGGCCTTGCCTGCTTCACCGGCCGTCGGCAATGTGACGGTGCGCGAGCAGATTGCGCCGCTGGACAAGCAGGCCATCGGCCGGGCGGCGGYGGCCATGGTCCAGCCAGGGCAGGTGGTGATCATCGACGGCGGCACCACCGCGCTGCAGATGGCGCGGCACCTGAGTGAAGACCTTCATGCGACGGTGTTTACCCACAGCCCGGCGGTTGCCATGGAACTGGCTCGCTGTCCCCACCTCGTGATTCAGCTGCTTGGCGGGCGGCTCTTTCGGCACTCCATGGTGGCCATGGGGGCCGAGTTGATGGAGCAGCTATCCCGCCTGCGGGCCGATGTGTTTTTCATGGGGGCGACCGGCGTGCATGCGTCGGCGGGCGTGACCACGGGAGATTCCGAAGAAGCCGCCGTCAAGCGGGCGCTGCACCGCTGCGCCTCGGAAACGGTGCTGCTGGCATCGGGCGAAAAACTTGGCGCGGCTTCGGCCTGCCGCATCATGGCGTTGGCCGATGTGTCGGCGGTGGTGGTTCACCGCGACGCGCAGGCAGCGTGGATCAGCAGCGCCAGACGTGCCGGCGTGCGTGTGGTGAGGGCGGGCTGATCAAGCCTGGGGTATCAGGGCGCTGTCGGGGCGGCCAGGCTGTTCAGCGCAGGCCTGACTTGTACCGGGCAATGGCCTTGGCCCGGAGGTCTTCGCTGATTTCTGTTTCACTTGCGGCAGGAGCGGCCGCGACGGCGCGCGACGGTGCGGGCGATGCAGCGGACGCTGACAGCAATGGTTCGCTGCCGCTGCGGGGTCCGAAAATCTTGGTCTGCGCATAGGCCGCATAGCTGCGCAGGCGCTCGTCCTTGCTGTTGAGCGCTTCCTGAATTACTTCAGTGGCGTACGGCAGGTCATGCAGGAATTGATGGACATTCAACGAACGGCCGAACTCCCGCTTCATGGGAATGACCATCCGCACCGCGTAGGCCATGAGATCGGAGTCGTCAGGCGGCGTCATGGTTAACAGCATGGTTTACGTGTCTTGATGGGGGGAACTCAAGCACCTGAAATCATCTCGCCGTGCTGGGCAAGGTCAAGGCCCAGTTCTTCCTCTGCCGTGGTTACGCGAAGGCCTGCAAGGGGCTTGACCACCAGCAAAATCAGCCAGGTCGCGACGCCTGCGTAAGCTGCAACGGCGCAGGCTCCCACGAGGTTGGTAAACACGGTGGCGGTCACGGGTGCAATTTCCTTGAGCGCAAAGACCGGGGTCAGGACCGTGCCGATGATGCCGCCCACGCCATGCAGGGCAAATACGTCAAGCGAGTCGTCAATTCCTGTGGCACGCTTGAAGCGGGTCACGGCCAGGAAGCAGCCGACGCCGCCCGCAAAGCCCAACACCGATGCGCCCATGACGCCGACAAAACCGGACGCCGGCGTGATGGCGACGAGGCCGGCAATGGCGCCAGTTGCCATGCCCAGCACGCTGAACTTGCCGCGCTGGACATATTCGCAAATGCCCCACATGAACGCGCCAACGCAGGCCGCCACCTGGGTGGCCAGCAGGGCGCCCACGGCGCGCGAACTGGCTTCAAAGGCCGAACCGGCATTGAAGCCGAACCAGCCCGCCCACAAGAGCCCGGCGCCGATGATGGATATCAAGAGGTTGTGCGGCACCATGGGTTCGGTTCCGAAACCCTTGCGCGGACCCACAACCTTGGCCGCCACCAGGCCGCTGACGCCGGCCGCGATGTGCACCACTGTGCCGCCCGCAAAGTCCATGTGGCCCATGCTGGCGAGCCAGCCGGTGGGTTGCCAGATCCAGTGCGCCACAGGGGCGTATACCAGGATGGTCCAGAAGGCCGCGAAGAAAATGGTGGCGCTCAGGCGCATTCGCTCCACAGTGGCGCCGATGATCAGCGCGAAGGTAATGATGGCGAATGCCAGCTGGAACAGGAAGAAAGCGGATTCCGGCACGGAAGGCGCTGAAACGTGCGCGCCGACTTTTGCGCCCAGCAGGCMTTCGCTCAGTGCCCGGCTCATGTCACCGATCCAGGGGTTGCCGGGCGTGAAGGCCAGCGAGTAGGCAATGCCCGCCCATACCAGCGTGACAACTGTGGTGGCCGCAAAGGTGTGCGCCACGATGGAGAGCGCATTTTTGGCCCGCATCATGCCGCTGTAAAACAGCATGATGCCGGGAATGGTCATCAACAGCACCAGGACGGTCGAGATGAGCATCCAGGCGGTGTCTGCGCCATTGAATTTCGCAACGGCAGGCGCCGCGGCGGCGGCGGCGGTCTGGGCATGAAGAGGGGCAGACGCCAGAAGCGCCAGCACAGGGGCCAGCACATTGATGGCAGACGGCCTGCGGATAACCAGGACTTGGCTCATACATTCCCCTCTCGTTGTTTTAGCTGCTATCAGCTGCTATGCGGTACGAGGGATGTTACATCCGGCTACATGTATTGGGTAAGTAAAAAATACCTGTTTTTGGGCATTATTCCTTGTTCTGTAGCATTTCGGCTTGTTTTGGGGCGCGTTTGCCGCCGGCCACCTGCAATGCCTCATTCTGCTGCGCACCGTCAGCAAGGCTCCTGTCCATCTGAAACAGCTGTGCCAGTGCCTGCCGGTATTGCGGCTGGCCGACCAGGTTGGTGTCGTGGTGCGAGCCACCCGGCACCAGCAGGAAGAGCTTGGGCTGCGCTGCGGCGTCATAAAGTTTGCGCCCCAGGTCCGGCAGGATGAGGCGGTCTTCGCCGCCATGCACCACCAGCAGGGGGGAGCCGATCTTGCCGACTTTTCGGACGGCCTCGAAACGTTGGGTGATGAGCAGCGACACCGGCATCCAGCCCCACTGGGACGTACTCACCACATCGGCGATGGAGGTGAATGTGCTTTCGACAATCGTGCCGCTTTCATCGGCCACTTCAGTGGCCAGGTTGATGGCAATTGGCCCGCCCAGCGAGTGTCCGAAGATGTAACGGGGGCGGCCGGGGTACTTTTTGGCCAGCCAGTCCCACGCGGCGCGGGCGTCTTCGTAGGCCGATGTTTCCGACGGCAGTTCGTAGGTGCTTTTGCCAAAACCGCGATAGTCGATCCCCAGGACCGAGAAGCCGAGCTCCTGCATGCGGCGCATGCGCGGCGCGGAGCCGGTAACGTTGTAACGCGCGCCATGCAGGTACAGCAGCACGGGGGTTTTGCTTGCGGCATCGGGCTCGTCTGCCGGCAGCCACAGGCCGTGCAGGCGGACGGGGTGGTCGCCGTCACTGCCGTTGCCGCCAGCGGCGTTGAAGTCAATCCAGACGTCTTCCATGCCAACAGCGGCGGCAGCGCCCCCGCTCCAGGTGCGGTCGCTGGGCTGGAAGATCCAGGCCCGCTGCTTTTCGTCAAGGGTGGCGCAGCCCGCCAGCAACGCCAGCGTCATCAGGAAAGAAGTAAAGAGGTGCCAGCGTTTCATGCAAGTGAATGATTCGCCGGGCGCCGGAAAGTTCAGCGTCCGCGCATGAAGAGCGTGTCAAGCTCCCGGATGCTGACCTGCCGCCAGGTGGGCCGCCCGTGGTTGCACTGGTCGGAGCGCTCAGTGGCTTCCATCTGGCGCAGCAGGGCGTTCATTTCGTCAAGCGTGAGCTTGCGGTTGGCGCGCACGGCGCCGTGGCAGGCCATGGTCGACAGCAACTCGTTCTGGGCCCGCTGTATGACGGTGCTGGCGTCGTGCTGGGCCAGTTCGGCCAGCACGCTGCGGGCCAGCTCCACCGCATCGCCCTGCGCCAGGCTGGTGGGCACGGCGCGCACCGCCAGGGTTTTGGGCGAAAAAGGCGTGATTTCCAGGCCCAGCGTTGCCAATGCCTGGGCGTTGGCCTCAGCCGTGGCCACTTCCTGGGGGCTGGCGGCAAAGGTGGCCGGAATCAGCAGCGGCTGGCTGATGATGCTGGCACCATCGGCGCCATCGGCACCGTCCATCTGGGTTTTCAGGCGTTCATAGACGATGCGCTCATGGGCAGCGTGCATGTCCACAATGACAAGGCCCTGGGTGTTTTCGGCCAGCACRTAGATGCCCTGCAGCTGGGCGATGGCGCGGCCCAGCGGCCAGTCGCCGGAGGGCAGGGCGCTTGCGCCTTCAGGCACGCCAGGGTTTGCCATGCCATTTCCGGCTGGGGGAATGGTGACGTACAGGGCATCCTCGCCAGATTCCCGCGGGCTGGGCGCGACGGCTTGCGATGACGGCCACATGGCGTCAAAGTCGGAGGCCCTGTGGCCGCCGTTTGCTACAAAATTGATAGCTGGT
This sequence comes from Polaromonas sp. P3_C2, assembly GCF_056402675.1. Lineage (NCBI taxonomy): Bacteria > Pseudomonadati > Pseudomonadota > Betaproteobacteria > Burkholderiales > Comamonadaceae > Polaromonas > Polaromonas sp. P3_C2. Next base: position 4,805 of record NZ_JBFUGX010000068.1, read on the forward strand.
TGCGCCCATCCCTGTTGCGAAAAAGCCTTGTTTTGTTCAAGAAATCCGGTGGGCGTGACAGCAGCGTCTTCCGTGCCGGCCTGGACAGCTGCCATGGAGCGCGGAACGGCCAGCGCGTTTTCGGTGGCGTGGCGCACGGCCTGGTGCACCTCGCGGCTGTCGCGAAAACGCACTTCGATCTTGGTCGGGTGCACGTTCACGTCCACGCGGGACGGGTCGATCTCGACATACAACGCATAGACCGGCTGGCGGTGGCCGTGCAGCACGTCTTCATAGGCACTGCGCGCAGCGTGGGTCAGCACCTTGTCGCGCACGTAACGGCCGTTGACATACGCGAACTGCTGGTCGGCGCGCGAGCGGGCGGCATCCGGAATGCCGGCGACGCCCCAGACGCGCACGGCCGGCAGGCCGTCGGCGCGGCGGGCCGAGCTTTCATAGCTGACGGCGACGGACTGCTCAACAAATTCGCTGCCCAGCACGTCGGCCAGGCGCTGCTGGTGGGCGTTGTCGCCTGCCGCCGCGCGCCATTGCTCGACCAGCTTGCCTTCGTGCCAGATGGCAAAACCCACATCGGGCCGCACAAGGGCATGGCGGCGTACGGCTTCAATGCAGTGGGCCAGTTCGGTGGCATCGGTTTTCAGGAATTTGCGGCGCGCGGGCGTGGCGTAAAACAGCTCCCGCACTTCCACGCTGGTACCGCGGCTGCGGGCGGCGGGCTTCAGTTCGCCGGTGCGGCCGTCAAGCTGCCATGCGTGTTCATCCGCGGCGGTTCTGGACAGCAGGCTCATGTCTGCGATCGAATTGATCGCCGCCAGCGCCTCGCCCCGAAAACCCATGGTGCCGACGGCTTCGAGATCCTGCAACGACGCAATCTTGCTGGTGGCATGGCGCCTCAGGGCGACGGGAAGTTCTTCGCGCGGGATGCCGAAGCCGTCGTCTTCGACCATGATGAGCCGCACGCCACCGGCCAGCAGCCGCACAGTCACCTGTGTGGCGCCGGCGTCCAGTGCGTTGTCGACCAGCTCGCGCACGACGGACGCTGGGCGCTCCACCACTTCGCCGGCCGCAATCTGGCTGATCAGTTCATCGGGAAGTTCGCGGATCGGGCGGCGGGCGGGCAGGGTCATTGCGCAGATTTTACGGGTTTGGCTGTTGAGGGACATGCCGTAAACCCCCTGCGTCCTGAGGCTTTCCCGCACTGGTTCAATCAGCAACTTGTAATAGTCTGTTGGCGATTTGCAAGGTTTGGGGCATGCCATGAAGCTCATTGGCCATCCCTGCAGGCCTGCTGGTTTCATACCTGTCAAAATTGCCGGCATGGAACTAGTCACCTTTCTCATCGATTTCATTCTTCATGTCGACAAGCACCTGGAAGCCTTTGTCACCAGCTACGGCGCATGGGTGTATGCCCTGTTATTCCTGATTATTTTTGTGGAGACCGGCGTAGTCGTCATGCCTTTTTTGCCGGGCGATTCACTGTTGTTTGTGGTGGGTGYGATGTGCGGTGTCGGCCTCATGAGTTTTCCGGTAGCGGTGGCGTTGCTGTTTGTGGCGGCTGTGCTGGGCGACCAGTGCAACTACAGCATAGGGCGGGCTTTGGGGCCCAAGGTGTTCCAGTGGGAAAACTCGCGCTGGTTCAACAAAAAGGCTTTTGACCAGGCCCACGCGTTTTACGAGCAGTATGGCGGCATCACCATCATCGCGGCGCGTTTCATGCCCTTTCTTCGCACCTTTGCCCCTTTTGTCGCGGGCGTATCGGACATGACACGCAGCAAGTTCACGTTGTACAACCTTGTGGGCGGCGCGCTGTGGGTCGGTGGAATCATCACGGTAGGGTATTTTTTCGGCAACATTCCGTTTGTCAAAACCCATCTCGACAAAATCATCTGGGCCATGATTTTTATTCCCGGCCTGATTGTTATTTTCGGCGCCTGGAAGGCCAGGCGCAAAGCAGGCAACGCCGGCGCCTGAAGGTGCGCTGATACGCATTCGCCCAAAAGGCCTGTTGTTGAACGGGCTTGATGCAACGCCGCCACGCGCAACTGCGCACGTGATAAAAAATGACAGTGCCGCCTTTCCGGCTGGCAGGAAACCTGAATGAACATCACCCCCCTGGACCTTGCCGCAGTGCACACGCTGCCGGAATTACTGGCCTTTCGCGTGGCACACAGCCCCGAGGCTGAGGCTTACCGTGAATTTGATGCCGTCACCGGGCAATGGTGCAGCACCTGCTGGGCTGAGGCCAGCGAGCGGGTCGCGCGGTGGCGACGCGCGCTGGCGGCCACGCAACTGCCGGCCCATGCAAGTGTCGCGATCCTCTTGCCTAACGGCCTTAATGCGGTGAGCATTGACCAGGCAGCCCTGTCGTTGGCGCTGGTGCCTGTGCCGCTGCACGCCATTGACAATGCCGGCAGCATTGCCTACATCCTGGCCGACTGCGAAGCTTCCCTGCTGATGGTGTCATCGCTTTCGCAGTGGCAGGCCATTGAGGCTGTCGGAACGCCCTTGCCGGCGTTGCGCTGCGTGGTGGTCGCCGCGCCTGAAGCGGCATTGAGCGGGGCGGGTGGGCCGGTGGCTGTTGTGCCCCTGGCCGACTGGCTGGCGGTGGGGGAAGGGTACGCCGGCTTGCTGCCCGCACCGCAGGAGGACGACCTCGCGGCCATCGTCTATACCTCCGGCACCACGGGAAAACCCAAGGGTGTGATGCTGACGCACCGCAACATCGTGTCCAACGTGCGGGCCATCCTGTCGCTGGTGGTGCCGGCGGTGGACGATGTGTTCCTGTCGTTCCTGCCGCTGTCGCATACGTTTGAACGGACTGCCGGTTATTACCTGCCCATTGCCGCCGGAAGCTGTGTGGCTTATGCGCGTTCCGTGCCCTTGCTGGCCGAGGACCTGAAAACCGTGCGCCCCACCGTGCTGATTTCGGTGCCGCGTATTTACGAACGCGTATTTGCCAAACTGCAGGAAACACTGACGCAGTCGCCGCTTAAAACACGCCTGTTTCTGGCGGCGCAGTCTGTCGGCTGGCGGCGGTTTTGCCGCGCACAGGGATTGCTTTTGGCGGAAAGCGAAAAAAGTCCGTGGGCATGGCTGGATCCCCTGGTCTGGCCCCTGCTGGAGCGGCTGGTGGCCGGAACCCTGCGGGCGCAGTTTGGTGGGCGCGTGCGGGTGGCGGTGAGCGGTGGTGCGCCCTTGTCGCATGCGGTGGCACGCTGTTTCCTCGGCCTGGGCCTGCCGCTACTGCAGGGCTACGGCATGACGGAGACATCGCCCGTGGTGTCGGGCAATGGTGTGGACGACAACGACCCGGCCACGGTGGGCAGGGCCTTGCCGGGTGTCGAGGTGCGCATCAGCGCCAACCAGGAGCTGCAGGTACGCGGCCCGCTGGTGATGAAGGGCTACTGGAAACGCCCCGAAGACACGGCCCGCGTGCTGACGGACGACGGCTGGCTGTGCACAGGAGATCAGGCCGTGATCGATGGCGGGCGTATCCGCATCATGGGACGCCTGAAGGAAATCATCGTGACGTCGACCGGCGAAAAAGTACCGCCTGGCGACCTGGAGGTGGCGATTGCCGCCGACTCCCTGTTCGACCAGGTCTTTGTCGTCGGTGAAAACCGCCCCTTCATCGCCTGTGTGGCGGTGGTCAACCCGGCCGAATGGCGGCGTGTGGCTGCAGCGCTGGCGGTGGACCCCGAGGATCCGGCCAGCCTGCACCTGCCGGCTGTCCACAAGCTCGCGCTGGAGCGCATGGCAACCCAGACAAAGGACTTTGCACGCTACGCGACGCCGCGTGCCGTGTACCTTACGCGGGAGCCGTGGACGCTCGAAAACACCCTGATGACGCCGACGCTCAAGCTCAAGCGCAACAACCTGATGACCCGTTATGCACGCGAAATTGAGGCGATGTACCGTCCCGAAGCGCGGATCAGCGGCCACCCTTGAGAAACAGGTCTCGGTCAGGTGCGAAATTGGCATGTAGGGGCAGCATGGCACCGCCCAGCGCGCGAGCGTCGGAGCCAATGCTGCCGGCGATCACCTGGGCGGGCCAGAGGCCTTCCCAGTTGTAGCGGCCGAGTGCTGCGCCCGTGGCTTCAATCAGGCGCTGCAGCAGCGGGCGGCAAAAGGAGCCATCCATCACCACGGCATCAATATCCAGCAGGGCCGTTGCGCTGACCACGCTGTGGGCCAGTGCATTGGCGGCGCTGGCCACCCAGGCCTGGGTGTCGGACTCGAACGGCGGCTGCAGGGCGCGTTCGTCATAGGCTGCAGTCGGATCAAGCCCGCGCGCCTTGAAACACTGCTCCAGTTCCMAGAGCGAAGCCTGGCTGACCAGCTGTGGCGGCGCGCCGGGTGGCCGGGCCGCCTGCAATGGCAGCGACGCCACGGCGCCGGCGTTGTTGTGGATGCCGGCGTGAAGCTGTGAGTTGATGACCAGGCCGCCCCCCACAAAGGTGTCGACAAACAGGTAGAGAAAGCTCTTGAGGTCGCGCCCACGGCCCGACACCAGCTCGGCCACGCAGGCCGCCGAGGTATCTTTGGCAAAACTCACAGGCAGCTCGGTCATGGCTTGCACTTCGGCGCYGAGGTCGATGTGGTTCCATCGGTCCGACTGCTGCGCTGACAGCCCCAGCATCCGGTGCCAGCCACCGAGCTGGAAGGGAGCGGCCACCCCCACACCGACCAGTCGCGGAGCCAGTGCACCGAGTTGCTCGCGCAGGATGCGCAGGTTCTGGCCGATCACGGGGAGCAGTGTGTCGGCATCTGGGAAGGCATAGGCCAGCGACAGGCGTTGGCGGACCTGACCGGTGAAGTCGACCAGCAGCCAGTCGGTGCTGCGCCGGCCAATCTTGATCCCCACAGAGAAGGCTCCGTCGGGGTTCAGCGCCAACGGCACCGAGGGCTGGCCAATGCGCCCGCGCACGCGATCATGCCGGATCAGCAGGTCGTCTTCTTCCAGCCGGGCAGTGATCAGCCCGATGGTCTGTGCGGTCAGGTTGGTCAGGCGGGCCAGTTCGGCTTTCGGTACGCTGCCGTGCAGGCGGATGGCCTGCAGCACCACGCGTTCGTTGAACTGGCGCATACCCACGTGGTTGGAGCCGCGCTGGCGCAGCCACACAGGTGTGGCTGCTTCGGATTCCGCAGGGGTAGCGGGAGTGGCGGCGGTGACAGGAGATTCGGTCATGGACGCAGATTTTCGCCGATGACCCCTTTGCGCAGGATGAAGTTGCCAAAAGGCTGCAATTCACCCGTCACCACAATGGCATAGGCCTGGCGTACCCGTTCATAAAACGCGTAGCGCTCAACGGCCTCGGCCTGCTGGTGCGGCAGCCAGCCCGGGGCCAGCAGCGCCAGTACCTCGCGCTGTAGCTCTGAACGGTAGGGTGCCTCGGTACCGCTGACCTGCATGTAAGCCACCGGATGATCCACGTCTTCAGCCAGAGGCAGCAGCGACGCCACGGCCCGCACTGTCCGCGCC
>NZ_JBFUGX010000069.1:0-10259 GCF_056402675.1 Polaromonas sp. P3_C2
GCGCAGCACGGCCCGGATGCGCGCCAGCAACTCGCGCGGCTCGAAAGGTTTGGGCAGGTAGTCGTCAGCGCCAATTTCCAGGCCGACGATGCGGTCCATCGGGTCGCCTTTGGCCGTCAGCATCAGCACGGCGGTGTTGGCGTTTTCGCTGCCCTGGCCCTTGATGCGCCGGCACACTTCCAGGCCGTCCATGTCGGGCAGCATCAGGTCGAGGATGACCAGATCGGGCGTTGCAGCTTCCAGCGCTGCCAGGCCCGCCGCGCCGTCGGCCGCGTGGGTAAAACCGTAGCCCGACTGGCGAAGGTATTCGCCCACCATATTGGCCAGGCGGGTATCGTCTTCAATCATCAAAAGCTGTTGGGTCATGGCTGGTCCTCGTGTGCAGGTGTTCCCCGTGGGGTGGAATCACAATGAAATTCATGGTGCGCCGGGCGCAACAATCCCGCTTGAAGCCACCGTAAAGTTACGGTAAACCGGGGCAGCGAGCCTCCAGCATACTCCGTGCACGGCACGTCCGCCATGGTGCGGAATTGCTATTGAATTAATAGCTGCTTGCGCTTATTCCTTCTGGGCTTGCGGCGTTTTAAGTCGTGAAGCAAAACCCACCAGAACCAGCACCGGCAGGCCCAGCAAGGCTGTTGCGGTGAAGAAGTTGCTGTAGCCAAAGGCGTCCACATACTTGCCCGAATAACCGGCAAGGAACTTGRGCAGCAATAGCATCATCGAGCTGAAGAGCGCGTACTGGGTGGCCGAGTAATTGATGTTGGTGAGGCTCGACAGGTAGGCAATGAAGGCGGCCGAGGCGATACCACTGGAAAGGTTGTCTGCCGAAATCACGAAGATCAACGCGTTGACGTCGTGCCCGCGCGTGCCCAGCCAGGCAAACAGCAGGTTGCTGGCAGCACTCAGCACGGCGCCCAGCATCAGCACGCGCATCACGCCGAAACGCATGGCCAGCGCGCCACCCACGAAGGCGCCTGCCAGCGTCATCACCACGCCGTAAATTTTGGTCACTGCAGCTACTTCGTCTTTGGTGTAGCCCATGTCGACATAGAACGGGTTGGCCATGATGCCCATGACAACGTCGCTGATGCGGTAGACCGCGATCAGGGCCAGGATCAGCAGCGCCTGCTTGCCGTAGCGGCGCAGGAAATCGGCGAACGGGTCGACCAGCGCGGTTTTAAGCCACTCTGCAGCGTTGCGCGATGGCGCCTGCGGGCGCGGCGCTGGTTCAGGCGACAGCAGCACCGTCGCCATGCCCAGCAGCATGGACGCCGCCATGACCAGGTAGGCCACTTGCCATGCGCCGTGCTGGTAAGTGAGGGCGTCGCCTGCGACTTCGGCACGCGCTGCAATCCACAGCGCCCCGGCGCCGGCCCAGATCATCGCGATGCGGTAACCCGTCTGGTAGGCGGCAGCCAGTGCGGCCTGGCGCTGGATATCGGCCGACTCGATGCGGTAGGCGTCCAGCGCGATGTCTTGTGTGGCCGACCCGAATGCCACGGCCAGTGCGCACCACACGACGGGTTGCAATGCCAGCTTGGGGTCCGTCAGCGCCATACCGACAAGCGCCGCCACGATGACCAGTTGCGACAACAGCAGCCAGCTGCGCCGGCGCCCAAGCATGCGCGTGAGCAGCGGAATCGGCATGCGGTCCACCAGCGGCGCCCACACCCACTTGAAGCCGTAGGCCAGCCCGACCCAGCTCAGGTAGCCGATGGTGGTGCGGTCTATGCCTGCTTCGCGCAGCCAGAAGCTCAGCGTGCCAAACACCAGCAGCAAGGGCAGGCCGGCGGAAAAGCCCAGAAACAGCATGCGCAGCGTGGCGGCCTCGGCATACACGTGCCAGACATCGCGCCAGGTGGGTTTGGGTGCGGCTTTCACAGTGGGGGCTGTAGATGCCGCGCTGTGCGCAGCGACAGGGGCGGGTGATGGCAGTTCGGAGGAGGGGGTTTTGTCTGACATGGGCATCTTGATTTGTGACTATTATTCACCCATGTGCTTTTTATGCGAGGCCAAACACTCTGCCTGGGCTGGCCGCCGGGCGTTCCTGCTGGCTGCCGGCGGCGCCGCAGCGACGGCCGTCACCACCCCGCTGCTCGCGCAGGTTGATGTCGGACCGTCATCGGGGCTGCGCAAGCTGATCCCTGCCGAGGAACTGGAAAACGCCGCCACGCAGGAATATGCCAAGCTGCTGGCGGAGGCGAAGTCCAAGGGCGCGCTGGCCTCGCCGGGCAACCCCCAGCTGCAGCGCATACGCGGCATCGCCACGCGGTTGGTGCCGCAGGCCGCGCAGTGGAACGACCGCGCCAACCAGTGGCGCTGGGAGGTCAACCTGCTTGGCAGCAAGCAGATCAACGCCTTCTGCATGCCCGGAGGCAAGATCGCGTTCTACACGGGCATCATCGATCAGCTCAAGCTCACCGACGATGAAATTGGAATGATCATGGGTCACGAAATGGCCCATGCGTTGCGCGAGCATGCGCGCTCCCGCATTGCCAAAAGCCAGGGCACGAGCATGGGCCTGTCCGCGTTGTCACAACTTTTTGGACTGGGACAGCTGGGCGATGTGGCCGCAAACATCGGCACTCAGCTGCTGACGCTGCGTTACAGCCGCGATGATGAAACCGACGCCGACCTCGTCGGACTGGAGCTGGCTGCGCGCGGCGGCTATAACCCGCAGGCATCCGTCAGCCTCTGGGAAAAAATGGCGCAGGCTGGTGGCGGTGCCGGCGGCCCGAGCTTTCTGTCCACCCACCCCTCCGGTCCTGAACGCATCCAGCAGCTGCAGGCCAACGTGCCCAAGGTGCAGGGTCTTTATCAACGCGCCCGCGGCTGATCGGGCTGAGCCCTGGTGACTGGGTTGACGCAGCGCGCCGCATTCTTCACGCGCGCGTGGTGGCGAGGCTTCCGGCCGGGACGCACCCGCATCAACTCACGCGAGCGGCTGCGCATTGTCATCGGGTCGCTGCTGGGCATTTTTGTGACAGGGCTGCTGTGCCACCTGGCTGACCGGATGATGCCGGGCCTGCCCTGGCTGGTGGCGCCGCTGGGCGCCAGCGCCGTGCTGGTGTATGCCGTGCCGGCCAGTCCTATGGCGCAGCCCTGGAATGTGGTGGGCGGTAATACCCTGTCGGCGCTTGCCGGCATTGCGGGCGTGCATGGCATGCATCTGCTGGGCTCGCCGGCGCTTGCGKCCGCGGTGGGCGTGGCCACGGCCATCGCGCTCATGCTGGCGTTGCGCTGCCTGCATCCGCCGGGCGGCGCCACTGCCTTGATGGTGGTGCTGGGCGGAGTTTCCGACCCGCTGTTTGCCTTCTATCCCGTGATGCTCAACTCCGTGCTGCTGGTGGCGGTCGGCGTCGCCTACAACAACGCCACGCGCAGGGCCTATCCCCACACGCAATTGGCCCCGCCGGGCCCCGCGCCGTCCGTAGAAGACCAGTTGCTTGATGCGGATCTGGACGCCGTACTGGCGCGCTACAACCAGGTGTTGGACGTCAGCCGCGACGACCTCAAGACCTTGCTGGCCGAAACCCGGCTGCGCGCGTACGACCGCAAACTGGCGGAAGTCCGCTGCGCTGACGTCATGTCGCGCGATCTCGTCACGGTGGAATTCGGCACGCCGCTGGAAGAGGCCTGGGCCCTGCTGAGGGAGCGCCGCATCAAGGCCTTGCCGGTGGTGGACCGTAGCTTCCGCATCGCGGGCATCATCACGCAGGCCGACTTCATGCGGGCGGCAGAACTCGATTTGTACGAAGGCTTTGACGCCAAGTTGAGGCAGCTGGTGCGCACCACGCGCAGCGTTTACTCCGACAAACCTGAAGTCGTCGGCCAGATCATGACCCGCAATGTGCGGGTGGCGGGCATGCACCGTCGGCTGGTGGAACTGGTGCCGCTGTTCGGCAGCACCGGTCACCACCACATTCCCATCATCGGGGAGGGGGGGCGGCTGGTGGGAATTATTACCCAGTCTGATGTGATCGCCGCGCTGGGGCGGGCTGCCGATCCATCGGCTTGATGCGCGCGGCGCCTCCAATGATTGAATACTAATGTATTTAGTTACCGCATAGATTCAGGGTTTTTTGCGATAAAGCAGTCTATAAGAATTAATTATCCGTCGGTACAGATGATTCGCTTCTGACATCCCGCCGCAAGCGGTGCACCCCAAGGCGAAACCTCGTACTTGTCCTACGCTGCGTTTTGGCACCTGCGCCGTAAGATAAGCCGCATGTGCTTTCTTCTTCATCAAGTGCAACATGCGTGCCCGCGCGGCTTGCATGCCAAGGCGACTTCGGGGCTGGTCACCAGCTTCTCCCGCGGCACCGCATCAAATAGCGCATGGCTGGCGCCAGCTTTCCGGATGCCATGACGCAACCCAACCCGGCCCTGCTCGCATTTCTGGAGGAGCAGCGCGCCGATTACACCCGCTCGTTGCCGCGTCGTCTTGAGCAGGTGGCGGCCTTATGGCAACAAATTCTCAACGGCGACGATCTGGCGCAGGCTCTGCCAACCCTGGAACGCCATGCGCACAGCCTGGCCGGATCTGCGGCAACCTTCGGATGGGTCGACCTCGGTCTTGCGGCCCAGGCGCTGGAACTGGCCATAGAACCTCATGTCGGTGCCGGCCGGCCGCTTTCGCCGCAGGTGCAGGCCGAAGTCGGACGGGCAGTTAAGGCACTGCAGCAGCGCTTTCCCGGTACTGCGTGAACGCCTACGATCAGATCGCACAAAATGTCCATGGTTTCCTCCAACGCTTTTCTGGTCAAGATCAAAATCGCATTGGCTGCAGGCCTCGTGCTGATGATGGTTGTGGGTGCGGCCTCGTACATCGGCATCGACCGCCTGATTGAAACGGCGCAATCCCGGGTGCGCACGGAAGACACGCTGGTGATGCTCGAGCGTGCGGACTCCGGCCTCCGCACGGCCGAGTCCACATTGCGGCAGTATCTTCTGAGCGGCAGCCCCCAGGAGCTGGAGGAGTTCCAGCGGGCTCGGGTCGAGTTGCGCGCGATCAGGGCACGCATGCGCAGCGCCAACGTGCTGCAGGAGGCCGTGGAGTTTGACGAACTGATCAACCAGCGCGCCCTGATCGCGAACCAGTCCATCGCGGCGCGCAAGGCGTCCGGCCCCGAAGCCGCTGCGACCGTTCTTGGCAGTGATGCCAGCCGGCAATTGAGGCTGCGCACCGACGGGTTGCTGGAAAACGCGCGTAATCGCGAGGTCCACAAGTGGCGTGACGCGCAGGCCGCGGCGGAGCATAGCGCCCAGTGGGCTCAGGGCTTCATCATCGCGGGAAACCTGTTGTTTGCCTGCATGCTGGCCTGGATGGTCTATGTGGTCAAGCACTATGAGCACGTGCGAAAACGCGGTGAGGAGCAATTGCGCGACACAGAAGTGATGAGCCGCAGCATTACCGAGGGGATGGTCGAAACGGTGATCACCACCACGTCCGACGACATCGTTCTGGAGGCCAACGCGGCGGCTTTACAGCTCTTTGGGTATGAGAAAAGCGATCTGATCGGCCGTGACGTGTCGGAATTGGTGCCGCCGCGGTTTCGCCAGCAATACAAGGATTTCACCTCCATGATGCGCGAGCAGCCGGAAACATTCCGGATATCCGGGCAGGAAGTGCGCGCCATGCGCAAAGATGGCAGCGAGTTCATGGTCAGTGTGTCTTTTAGTGATGTGCAGGTCGGCGGCCGCCGCCTTTTCACCGCGTTGATGCATGACATTACCGAGAGCAAGCGCATCAGCAAGGCCTTGCGGGCGAGCGAGTCCCAGCTGCGCCAGGTCACCGATACGGTGCCGGCCCTGATTGCCTACCTCGATACGGAGCAGCGCTTTCGCTTTCACAACCGCGCTTACGAAGCTGCTTTCGGCCTGAGCTTCGAGCAGATCGACGGGCACCCCCTGGCTGAAGTCCTGGGTCCGGAGATTTACGAAACCGTCCGGGAGAAAGTGGAAGAAGTGCTGAGCGGCAAGCCGGTCCGCTACGAACGCACCCAGGTGACGCCGCAAGGCGAGCGCAGGCACTTCGCGATGCAGTATTTCCCCCGCTACGGCGAAGGCGCAGCCAAAGACAAGGTCATCGGGTTCTTCTCAATGGGCACGGACATCACCGAGCTCAGGCGTATCGACCGCATGAAGACCGAATTCGTGTCCACCGTCAGCCACGAGCTGCGCACGCCGCTGACGTCCATACGCGGCTCTCTGGGGCTGATTTCCGGCGGCGTGGCCGGTGAGCTGCCTGCGGCGGTGAAGAACCTGGTGGGCATTGCCCAAAGCAACTGCGAGCGCCTGATCCGGCTGATCAACGACATCCTGGACAGTGAAAAAATCGAGTCCGGCAAATTGCGCCTGGACCTGCAGGTGGTGGACCWTCGGCAACTGGTGCAGCAGGCGCTGGTCGCCAACGAGGGCTTTGCCAGCCAGCACCGGGTAGACCTCGTGTTGCGGGCGCCTGACGTCGCCCTGCAGGTGCGGATCGACGCCGATCGCATGACCCAGGTTTTGACCAATCTTCTGTCCAACGCGGTCAAGTTTTCGCCGCCGGGCAGCCCGGTGGAGGTCAGGCTGTCACGGTCGGCGCAGCGCGTTCGCGTCGAGGTGGTTGATGTCGGCCCCGGCATTCCCGAGGAGTTCCACGGCCGCATTTTCCAGAAATTCTCGCAGGCAGATTCTTCCGACACCCGGCAAAAAGGCGGAACCGGCCTCGGCCTGAATATTTCCCGCGCGCTGGTGGAGAAGATGGACGGCACGATCGGCTTCAGCAGCGCGGAAGGCGTGGGAACCACCTTCTTTTTTGAAGTGCCGGAATGGACCAACCCGGTGCCACTGCTGCAACCCGTGCGGATACAGCCGGCTGTTTCAACCCGGCCCCGCATCCTGATCTGCGAAGGCGATCCCGATGTGGCCAGGCTGATCAGCATGATGCTGAGCAAGGCCGGGTTCGACTCCGACATGACACACAGCGCGGAGCAAGCGCTGGCTTGCCTGGCAGTTAACAGCTACGACGCCGTGACGGTAGACCTGAAACTGCCGGGGCAGAACGGCGTGGCTTTTATCGGCCAGCTGCGGGAGGACGAACGAACCCGCCACCTGCCTGTTGTGGTGATCTCGGCCATGGCCGAGCAAGGGCAGTTGCAGTTCAACCGCAAGCCGCACACGGTGTCGGACTGGCTGAAAAAGCCGATTGACGAGCGGCTCCTCATTCACAGCCTGCGCCGGGCCGTTGTCAGTGTGGATGAAGGCAAACCGCGCGTTCTGCATGTCGAAGACGACCAGGATATCCAGCAAATCACGGCAGCCATTGCGCAGGACTTTGCGACCTTCGAATTTGCCACCACGCTGGACGAGGCTCGCGCCCTCCTGCGCCAGCATTCATTCGACCTGATCCTGCTGGACCTGTCGCTCGGCAGCCATTCGGGCTGGGACCTGTTCGAGGATATCGACGCCCTGGATCCGCGCCCGCCGGTGATCGTGTTCTCGGCCGGCGACGTAAACCCGGCAGATGGCAAGCAGGCCGATGCGGTGCTGGTCAAGGCCCATACTTCCAATACCGAACTGCTCAATACAATCCAGCGTGTGCTCCAGATTCCCGCCGACTACCGCCCCACCCAATCCCAACCCCTGATCTGATCATGACCAAACCACTGACCCGTATCCTGTATGTCGAAGACGAACCCGACATTCGTATGGTTGCGCAAATGGCGCTGGAAGCCGTAGGCGGCTTCACCGTTATCGCCTGCGCTTCGGGCCAGGAGGCGCTGGATGCCGCACCGGGCGCCGGCGCCGACCTGCTGCTGCTGGACGTGATGATGCCCGGCATGGACGGGCCCAGCACGCTCAAAGGTCTTCGGGCATTGCCGGCCACGGCCGACACGCCGGTGATTTTCATGACCGCGAAGGTGCAGGCTGCAGAGGTCGCGGTGTATAAGGGCCTGGGCGCCATGGAGGTGATCCCCAAGCCGTTTGACCCGATGGAGCTGTCTACCCAGATCCAGCGCATCTGGGCGGCGCAGTAGAGCCCCCACGGTCGCTCACTTTATGTAGCTCCCTGCCCCCCGAGGGGGCCGCCCGCCTGCGGTCTGGCAAAGCCGAAARATTGGYRCACCCCTATCGGGCTCACTGCGTGTAGMCCTTTTCCCCTTGCAGGGGACGGTGCCTGCGGCCCGGCAAAGCCGGTTCCACGGCATCCGCTGGCGTGAAGAGTCCAATGGCGTAACTAACAGGGGTATTCCACCAGCGGGGGCCGAGGGTCCGGCTTCGCCGGCCCCAGGCGCCGCCCCCTCGAGGGGGGAACAGGCTACACGCCAGTGAGCCTGGACGGGGGTGGATCTATTTCAGGCGCTTAGAGGTGGGTGAACCGTCCCCCACAGGCTTTCATCGAGCACCCGCTGCAGGGTGCGGATCAACTGCTCGTTGGAAGTGTGTGCCTTCACTAGTACCGCTTCTGCGCGCTGGCTTTGCTTCGGCTCCACATCGTGCGCAGAAAACACGACCACTGGCGGCACGATGTCCAGTGCTTCAATGGTGTCCAGCAGCCCCCAGCCCGAGCCGTCTTTCAACGTCAGGTCGAGCAGCACCAGGTCGTAGCGGCGGCGCGCAAGCTGGTCGCGTGCCTCGCGCAGCGTGGCGGCAAATTCGAAGGTGGCAAAGTCCTGGGCAATGGCGGCGGCAATGCGCTGTATGTCGAGGTCGTCCTCGACATGCAGAATGCGCGGCCGGCCTTCGGCCATGTTACCGATGGCACGGTGCAAACTGAGGATCAGGAGGTTCTCGTCGATGGGTTTTTCCAGCCATGTTGAAACCGCCAGCGGCTGGGTATTGAACTCGAGCTCGCCTTCTTCAGCATTTGCTGAAACCACCACGATCGGCAGGTCTTTCGTCGCCTCTTCGCGGCGCAGTGCCCGGATCAGGCTGATGCCGTCCTGGTCGGGCAGGTTCAGGTCGACCGTCATGGCAGCGTAGGGCATCAGCATGACTTGCTCCAGCGCCTGCCCTGCGCTGTGCACCATGTCCGAGTCAAAGCCGCCTTTATCAAGCATCAGGTTGATCAGGCGGGCAATGTCGGGATCGTCTTCGCAGACCAGGATGAGCGGCCTGGTCGCTGCGCCGGACCTGATGCTGGTCTGAATCGGCGCCGGCACCGCCTCGGGCAGCTCAAAGAAGAAAACAGTTCCGACGCCGGTTTCCGTCGTGAACCCGATTTGGCCGCCCATCCGCTCCACGATGGCACGCGAGATGTTCAGGCCCAGGCCCGTACCACCCATTTTTCGGGTGTCCGATGTGTCGGCTTGCGAGAATTTCTGAAAGATGCGCTTTCGGAACTCTTCGGGAATGCCGGGGCCGCTGTCGGCGACTTCCACCCGGACCCTGCCGCTCTTGCACAGCAGCCGGACTTCCACACGGGACTGGGCCGGCGCGAATTTCACCGCGTTGGACAACAGGTTGGTAATGACCTGGGTCAGCCTGTCGCTGTCGACGCTGACCCTTACCGCTTCTGCCGGGGCATCCAGAACCAGCTTGACGTTGTGCTGGCCTGCGAAGCCTTCGTTGGCCGTCAGGGCTTGCGTCAGCAAAGGTTGCAGTTCCATCTGCTGGAAGTCAAACCGCATTTTTCCGGATTCGATTTTTTCGCTGTCAAGAATGTCGTTGATCAACCTGATGAGCCGTTCGCAATTGTTGGTAGCGATGCCGACCAGGTTTTTGGCCATGGCCGGCAGCTCACCGGCCACGCCGCCGGCGATCAGGCCCAGTGAGCCGCGAATGGAGGTCAGCGGGGTGCGCAACTCATGACTGACGGTAGAGACAAACTCACTCTTCATGCGGTCAATGCGCTTGAGTTCGGTCACATCGGTGCCCAGCGAGAAGAAGCCGACAACCTTGCCTTCGTCCTCGTTTTCGCCGTAGCGTGGAAAGTACTGCATGACGTAGTCGCGCAGCTGGCCATCCGACGTGGCCTGCGTGCGGTCGTATTGCGCCGCGTAACCAGCGAGCGCCTCTTCAATCTTGCCCCGCTCTTTTTCGTGGAGCTCGTCGCCCATCAGCTCACGCATGGTCTTGCCGTGGATCTGGTCGTGCTTCAGRCCAAGAACTTCTTCGTAGGCAAGGTTATGGAACTGAAAGCGCTGTTCGGCGTCGATATAGGCAATCAAGGCGGGCACGCTGTCCGTGATCTGGCGCAGTTGTGATTCGCTGTCATGCAAGGCGCGGGTGCGCTCCTGCACGGCCTCCTCCAGGCCGCTCACCTGCGC
>NZ_JBFUGX010000070.1:0-10215 GCF_056402675.1 Polaromonas sp. P3_C2
GGCCAATTGCGCGTTCAGGGCCAATTGCGCGTTCAGGGCAGCGGCGGCACGGTGAGTCTGGCGTCTGTGGCCGAGATCGTCATGGGCAGCGGCCCTTCCCAGATTGCCCGCCTGGACCGTTCACGTAACCTGACGCTCAGTGTCGAGCTCGGCGGGCGCGCGCTGGGCGAAGTCCAGCGCGAGGCCATGGAACTGCCGGCACTGAAGAACCTGCCCGCGGGTGTGAAGCGCGTGGAGCAAGGCGAATTGCAGCGTATGTCCGAGCTCTTCCAGAGCTTCGGCGTCGCGATGGCCATCGGTATTTTCTGTATCTACGCCGTGCTGGTGCTGCTGTTCCATGATTTCATGCAGCCCGCCACGATCCTGTCAGCTCTGCCGCTGGCGATGGGAGGCGCGCTGATCGCATTGTGGGTGTCGCACCAGGCGTTCTCGATGCCGGCGGTGATCGGCGTTCTGATGCTCATGGGCGTCGTGACCAAGAATTCTATTTTGCTGGTGGAATACGCCATCATGGCGCGGCGCGAGCACGGGGTAAGCCGCCTGGGCGCGCTGATCGACGCCTGCCATAAGCGGGCCCGGCCCATTGTGATGACCACAGTGGCCATGGGTGCGGGCATGTTGCCAAACGCGCTGGGCCTGGGCGCGGAGCCGAGCTTTCGACAGCCCATGGCCATTGTCGTGATTGGCGGCCTGCTCACTTCTACCGTGCTGAGTCTGTTGGTGGTGCCGGTGGTGTTCACCTATGTTGACGACCTGCTGCAATGGTTGCGGCGCCGTTTGGGTCACAAAGAACGAGTGGCCCTGGCGTCCGACGTGCCGTGACAGAAGCATCTGCGCGGATCTCGGGCTTTACTCCCGAGCATCACGTGGTCACCATTGCCCGGCAGGCCGCCTCTTCTGCAAGGCGGTGGTGATGGCTTCTGCGGCGTCGGGCCGGTTGCCTTGCTGGGCAAACTGCAGGGCAGTCAAACCCAGCTGGTTTTTGAGCTGCGGGTCGGCACCCTCCTCCAGGAGAAGACGCACTGCTTCCGTGGTGCCATACATGGCGGCCATCATTAGCGGCGTGGTGCCGTTGGGGGACTCGGCATCAATATAGGCGCTGTTTTCCAGCAGCAGGCTGATGATGGCCACGTGCCCGCCGCTAGCGGCGTAATGCAGCGGCGTCCAGCCGGTCTTGTTGACGTCGGCGCCCTGTTTGACCAGCTTCTCAGCCAGGCCCTGATGGTTCTTGAGGGCGGCCAGCATGAGTGCGCTTTCCCCCTTGTCGTTGAGGGTGTTGACGTCGGTCTTGGGCCAGTCCACCAATACCTGCGCTGCTCTGAGCGATGGCTCCTTCAGCGCGAGAAAGAGCCCACGCTCGCCTTTTGGGTCAGGTGTGTTGGGGTCAAACCCCCGCTGCAGCAGTGCCTGAATAGTGCGGGGATCGTCGCGCTTGACTGCGATGAAAAAATCATCATACGACCCTGCATTTGCCGAAGAAAGTCCATAAAAAACAACGGCAATAATTGCTTTCTTAAAGTAATTCATGAAGTTGTTTTTCATGCTTTAACCCCGCTGAAAAGCTGCTCGAAGTTTCGGCTTGTGGCCTCTGCAATGGCCTGGATGGGTTGTTGKGTGAGTTCCGCAATCTGCTTGGCCACCAGGGGAACATACGAAGGATTATTGGTTTTACCGCGGTACGGCATGGGCGCGAGGTAGGGGCTGTCGGTCTCAATCAGCATACGGTCCATGGGGACAAATCGGGCCACCTCCCGCAAATCCGCCGCGTTCTTGAAGGTCAGGATGCCGGAAAAAGAGATGTAAAACCCGAGGTCCAGGGCGGCTCGGGCCACCGCCTGGGTTTCGGTAAAGCAGTGAAAAACTCCAGTGGCGCTGTCGGCCTGGCCGGCGTTGCCGCCCTCTTCCTTGAGCAACGCAATCGTGTCGTCGGACGCGCTGCGGGTATGAATCACCAGGGGCTTGCCGGTCTGGCGAGCTGCCCGGATGTGCACGCGAAACCGCTCCCGCTGCCATTCCATGTCCGCCACGGTCCGGTCACCCAGCCGGTAATAGTCGAGCCCGGTCTCGCCAATGCCGACCACTTTGGGCAGGCTGGCGCGTGTCAGCAGGTCGTCCAGGCTGGGCTCCCGGACATCTTCGTTGTCGGGATGCACGCCGACGGTTGCCCAGAAATTGTCGTAGGCCGTGGCTAGCCCATGAACAGTTTCGAACTCTTCCAGGGTGGTGCAGATGCACAGCGCGCGGTCGACCTGGGCGGCCAGCATGGCCTGGCGGATTTGCGGCAATTGGGCCTGAAGCTCCGGAAAGCTCAAATGGCAATGGGAGTCAGTGAACATCGCGGTACAAGGTTAGGTATCAAAACAGGCTGCAAGCCTTATTGGCCGTGCGCAAGCAGCTATAAATACCATAGCAACCACGCGCTTGCCGGTGCGGCAGGCCGCGTTCGGCAAGGCCTAAATGGTCTGTGTGGGGCGGTCGGACGCCAAGTGGGCGCCGAGGATTTCTTCAATCTTGATCTTCAGAAGACGGGATTTATCGTCCGACGGGAATCGGACGCCAACGCCTTGCGTGCGGTTGCCGGCCGCCCTTGCGGGTGTGACCCAAGCCACTTTGCCGGCCACCGGATAGCGTTGTGTATCTTCAGGAAGCGTCAGCAGGACGTAGACGTCGTCGCCCAGCTTGTAGTCGCGTGCAGTCGGAATGAAAACGCCGCCTTCCGTGAACAAGGGAATGTAGGCGGCGTAAAGCGCTGCTTTTTCCTTGATGGCCAGCTGGACAACGCTGGGGCGGGCGGTGGCGGCTGCGGGTGAACTGGCGGGCGGTGGTGTGCTCATGGCGCTAGTTTATCGGTTTGACTGCTGCGGCGTCTGCAATTGCAGCATAAAAGAAACGGTTTGGGTTTATTTCGCATTCAGCGCTGTGCGGGCCCGGCTTACCAGCGATTCAAGCATCAGGCCCGGGTTGTAGGGGTGTTCCACCGTGCGGGCAATGGCCGCCAATTCTTTGGACCAGCTTGCAAGGGCGTAAAGCCCGCCACCCGTCTTGCCGGCCGCAGCGGGAAGGGCCGCCGGAAGGTCGCTCGCGTGGAAAAACCGCGGCGCGGCGCCCATGCGCACAGCCAGTACGTCGTGGCAAAGCTTTTGCAGTGCATCCACAGCCTGCGCTGGCGCCCAGTCCGACAGCGCGCTCACGTCGCCGCGCGCCATGGCTTTGGGCAGGGCCTGCCAATGTTGGGCGGCTTCCGCGGGCGGATTGTTCTGTGCCCAGTTCAGCGCGTCGGCGGGTCGCCCGCCCGCGGCCACCAGCAAGGTTTGCAATTCAGCGGCTTTTGGCGCTGCCGCGGCTTTTTTGGTGCTACCGGCGCTATCACCTGCCAGCGTGATTTCCTGCTGGAGCCAGCCCAGAGCCTGGTCAAAGTCCGGCCAGACCATGGTGTGGCCAAGGCACCGGCTCCGGATGGTGGGCAGCAACTGGTGCGCGGCCTCGGTGGCCAGGACGAACTTGACGGCGCCTGGAGGCTCTTCCAGGGTCTTGAGCAGGGTATTGGCCGTGACGTTGTTCATGCGCTCGGCCGGGAACACCAGCACCACCTTGGTGGTGCCGCGTGACCGTGTGAACTGGGTGAAAGACACGGCTTCGCGCGCCGCATCGACCTTGATTTCCTTGCTGGGCTTGCGTTTCTTGCTGTCCAGGTCGTCCTGCGTCTTTTCGTCGAGCGGCCAGCCAAGCGCCAGCGACAGGGTTTCGGGCATCAGCATGCAAAGGTCCGCATGCGTGTGTACATCTACCGCGTGGCAACTGCCGCAGTGCCCGCAGGCCCCCTGCGGCGTGGCTTCTTCGCAAAGCCAGGCCCGCGCCAGTGCCAGCGCCAGTTCAAACTGCCCCAAACCCGAAGGTCCGCTCAGGAGCCACGCATGGCCGCGCTGGGCCAGCAGGCTTTCAAGTTGCGCCTGGAGCCACGGCGCCAGGCGCGGATTGCTGGATTCGGCCGTCGCCGGCAAAGTATCCAGAACGCTCATGACAACCAGCCTTTGGCGATAAACACCTGCTGCACGGCCTGCCAGACTTCGTCGCGGCTTTTCGATGCGTCAATGCGGGCGAAACGTTCGGGGTGATTTTTCTGCCGGTCCGCGTAGCCTTGCGCCACGCGGCGGAAAAACGCCACCGGCTGAGCCTCGAATTTGTCGGGCAGGCGCGCGCCGGTCAGCCGCCGGGCCGCTTCTTCAGGCGCCAGGTCAAACCACACCGTCAAATGCGGCTCGATCACGGTTTCCACCTCGGGCTTCATGGGTGAATTGCCCGCGGGGTCGCCCAGCAGCCCTTCGTCGGATTGCACCCAACGCTCCAGGGTTGAGAGCAGCTTCAGGTCAAAACCGCGCCCTGCGCCCTGGTAGGCAAAGGTTGCGTCGGTAAAACGGTCGCACAGCACCACGTCACCGCGCAGCAGCGCCGGCGCAATCACATTGACGATGTGGTCACGCCGCGCGGCAAAGATCAGCAGCGCCTCTGTCAGCGGGTCCATGGCGTCGTTCAACACCATGGCACGCAGTTTTTCGGCCAGCGGCGTACCACCCGGTTCGCGTGTCAGCGTCACCGCCCTGCCCTCGGCCTTGAAGGCTTCAGCCAGGCCGGCAATGTGCGTAGACTTGCCGGCACCGTCTATGCCTTCGAAGCTGATGAAAAGGCCGCTCAGAGGTCTATTACTCATGATGTCATTCGCGTAACGCCAAGCCGCCAACTGAGCGAAAGTGACACGCAAGCAGGGGCCGCGGAACCGGCTTTGCCGGGCCGCAGGCGCAGCGCCCCCTCGGGGGGCAGCGCAGTACGCGAAGCGACAAGCGTGGGGGCCATAGTTATTACTGGCCTCTTATATATTTGTTCACCGCGCGGTTGTGCTCGTCCAGGCTGCTGCTGAAGTGGCTGGTACCGTCGCCGCGCGCCACAAAATAAATGGCCTTGGTCGGTGCCGGTTGCACGGCGGCCAGCAGGGCGGCCTTGCCCGGCATGGCGATCGGCGTGGGCGGCAACCCGGCGCGGGTGTAGGTGTTGTAGGGCGTATCGGCCAGCAGGTCGCGTTTTCGCAGATTGCCGTCGAACTTGTCGCCGAGCCCGTAAATCACGGTGGGGTCGGTCTGCAGCAGCATGCCCAGGCGCAGCCGGTTGGTGAAAACGCCGCCGATCTGGGCCCGGTCCGACGGCTTGCCGGTTTCCTTTTCGACGATGCTGGCCAGGATCAGGGCCTCGTCAGGGGTTTTCAGCGGTGTGTCCGGGCTTCGCAGTACCCAGGCAGCGTCCAGCCGCTTGTCCATGGCCCGTGCTGCGCGCTTGAGCACGGCCAGGTCGCTGGAACCCTTGGCGTAGGTGTAGGTGTCGGGGAAGAAACGGCCTTCGGGGTGCACACCCGGCCTGCCCAGCTTTTGCATGATGATTTCGGGCGCCAGGCCAAGCGTGTCGGGCGCAAGCTGCTCTGCTTTTTGTAGCGCTGCACGCACCTGGTTGAAGGTCCAGCCTTCTACCAGGGTGACGCTTTTGAGGGCTTGATCGCCGCGCACCAGCATGGCGAGCAGCTTTTGCGGCGTGGTGCCGGGTACCAATTCATAGCTGCCGGCCTTGATGAGCCGGGCCTGGCCCGAAAAGCGAAACCAGGCATGGAGCAACAGGGCCGGGACATCGGCGCCGCTGGCCACGATGACCTCGGCCACGCCGCTGGCGGGCGTGCCGGGCTCGATTTCAAGGTCTACGACCTGGCTGCCGGGGGCCAGCCGCAGGGGAATCGGCTCGTGCAGCCACCACAAACCCGCGCCAAACAACAGCAGGGTGCCGGCAAATACCAGTATCAACAGACTTGTAAAGACACGACGCACAACCCAGCTACCTTTTCTGTACAGAACGCAAAACCTCGAGCCTATGATAATTCAGCCCATCTCCTCATCGAATGTGAACGCCCCATGACCCTGCCTTCTGCCGCTCACCTGATTTCCGGCATCACCGAACTTGCGCACCTGGGTGTCATCCGTGCCTCCGGTGAAGATGCCGTCACGTTTTTGCAGGGCCAGCTGACCCAGGACGTGGCCCTGATGGGGGCTGGCGAAGCGCGCCTGGCGGCTTTCTGCAATGCCAAGGGCCGGATGCAGGCCAGTTTTGTGGTGTTCAAGCGCAGCAGCGATGCCGGCCAGCAGGACGTGCTGCTGCTGTGCAGCCGCGACATCCTGCCCGCCACACTCAAGCGCCTGTCGATGTTTGTGCTGCGTGCCAAGGCCAGACTGACCGACGCCAGTGCCGAATTCGCGCTCTATGGCGTCACCGGAGCCGCTATGGATTCGATAGCTGGTGGCGCCCGTCCTGTATGGTCAAAAGCCGATTTTGGTGATGCAAATATGGTGTTTTTGCAGCCCGGCGCGGGCCAGCCGCGTGCGATTTTGTGCGTACCTGCCACTTCACCCGCTCCCGAAGGACCGCGCATCGACAGCGCCTTGTGGCACTGGCTGGACGTGCAGTCCGGTATTGCGATGATCACGCAACCCATTTTTGAAGCCTTTGTGCCGCAAATGCTGAATTACGAATCCGTCGGAGGGGTGAACTTCAAAAAGGGTTGCTACCCGGGCCAGGAAATCGTTGCGCGCAGCCAGTTCCGCGGCACGCTCAAACGGCGCGCATACCTTGTTCATACCGCCGGAACACCGGCAACAGGCCAGGAGATATTTCACGCCTCCGATGCAGGGCAGCCTTGCGGGCTGGTCGCCGCGGCGGCGGCCAATCCCGCTGGCGGCTTTGACGCCATCGTGTCGATGCAGACCTCTGCCGCCGCCGATGCCGGCGACGGCCGGTTGACGCTGGGAAGCGCCACAGGCGAAGCCTTGAGCCTGCTTCCCCTGCCCTACCCGCTGCTGGAAGATATCTGATGCACGGCACAGGGGCGCGGGGCTCATGACATGTGCCTGATCGCGTTTGCCATTGGCGTATCGGAGCGCTGGCCGCTCCTGATTGCGGCCAACCGCGATGAATTCCTGGACCGGCCGACGCTGCCGCTGGCCCGCTGGCGAACCGCTTCGGGGCAAGAAGTCCTTTCAGGCCGTGACTTGCGTGCCGGCGGCACCTGGATGGGCATGACACCGGGCGGCAGGATTGCTTTTCTCACCAATGTGCGTGGAGCCCGCGCAGATGCCGGGGCCCGCTCGCGGGGGGAACTGGTGACGCGTTGGCTGGAAAGCCGCGATGATGCGGCAGGTTTTGCTTCAGCTCTCGAAGAAGAAGGCGCGGACTACGCAGGCTTTAACCTGGTGGTTGGCGATTTTCAGCGGAACGTCTGGGCCTGGGTGACAAACAAGCCGGCCGTGGTGTCTGGCGCTTCAAACCTGCATCTTCAGGTTCTGTCACCAGGTCTTTACGGGTTGTCCAATGCGGCACTGGATACGCCGTGGCCCAAAACCCTGGAACTCAAACGCTCCCTCCATGCCGCCCTGAAGACGAGCTCAGGCCTGGAAGCAACGGAGCTTCAGGCATCTCTGTGGTCGGCTCTGGGTAATCGCCAGCGCGCGCCGCGCGAAGACCTTCCGGTCACCGGCGTGCCGTTGGCGCTGGAAGAAGCTCTGTCCAGTGCCTTTGTGGATTTTCCGGACCATGCGTACGGCACACGGAGCAGCACCGTGCTGCTGGCAGCAGCAGATCCGGCCGATCTGTCAACGCGATGGGATGTCCAGGTCGAGGAGCATATGTACGTGAGCCCGTCAGCTGAAGAGCCCAGCCACCACCATCAGCCGGCATATCCCGTTTCGCACCGGTTCACTGTTCAATGGCAGAAAGCCGCACCCGCTTCTCAGAGCCTGGACCGGTAGTCGGGGGGAATGCGCTGACGCGTGGCTTCCTTGTCTTTTTCGGGTGATGCGGCCATGGCCGCCTTGTAGAACATCAAAGCCTTCGCGTCATCTTTTTTCCGGATGGCATAGAGGTAGCCCAGTTTGACCAGCCCGTCGACCTGCTGGTCAGGAAAGCTTTTGTTACGCAGTTCCATGCTCTGGACGGCCAGATCCAAGTCGCCGTTTTTCACACCCAGTATCCACCCGGCATCCAGGAGGTCATAGTCATATATACCTTCTGCCAGGTATTGTTTGGTCAGCTTTTGGGCCTCTGCCGTTCTCCCCGACCGGCTCAGCAGGACGACTTCCAGCGATCGGACTGACGCCGCTTTCGGCTGGAGGTTCTTGCTGCGTTCCAGGTATTCGAAAGCCTTGTCCATGGCTCCCATCTGGGCATGCCCACGGGCAATATTCGTCAGCAAGGCCACCACGTACGGACGCGAAGACACCACAGACTCCCAGATCCAGACGGCGTTTGGCCAGTCGCCCCAGCGCGCCAGTTCGTCAGCCACCATGGGCGTCAGCTTGCGGTAGTGGGGATTGATGCGGGTGCCTTCTTTGACCAGCTCCAATATTTCCCGCTTGGTGGCGTTCCAGCGCGGGTTGTTGACATCCCCGGACTGCGTGATGGTTAGTGCCAGTCTGACGGACCTGACGATCCTGCTTTCCGCCATGGCGGCCTGTTGCGATATATAGATCGCCAGCGCGAGGCAAAACATTAAAGTGATGCCCAGCAACTTCGAGTACACAGGCTTCCAGGAAAGTTGTTGGGCGGCAAACTTGCCTTGAACGCCCAGGCGGGCGTCGGAAGCAGTCAGGAACCCCAGCGCCAGCGCAAAGATCGCGTCGGTAGTGGCCATGCGCCAGGGAAAACCGATATTGCTGACGATCAAAAGCGCCAGCAAGCTGGACAGGACAAGCGCACGTTCCGGGGCCTCCTGCAACCACCCGAATCCCCGGTTTCTGAGCGTTTTCCACGCGGCCATGCTGAGATAGCCAAGAAGGGCCAGCAGGAACATCCAGCCCACCAGGCCATATTCGGCCAGCAACTGAAGGATCTCGTTGTGGACGTAATAGTCGGTTTCAAGTTGCGTGCCATCGGCCTGGTACAGCGGAATATCCACTTCCCAGGCGCCAGCGCCAATGCCTCTTAGCGGATGGGCCTGGATGATCCGCGATGTCGCTTTCCACATCACAAAGCGCACGCCCAAGGAACTGTCATTGACGGAAATTGTTGCCGTACGCTTGAAGGCCCGTTCGAAAGCCGTGTTGCCCCGGGCCTCTGCTGTCAGTTTCGGATTGCCGGTCTGGATCAAACCCAAAGCGAGGACGGTGGCCGCCAGAAGCCCGCATGCCAACAATTTCTGGCCGAG
Organism: Polaromonas sp. P3_C2; assembly: GCF_056402675.1. NCBI lineage: Bacteria > Pseudomonadati > Pseudomonadota > Betaproteobacteria > Burkholderiales > Comamonadaceae > Polaromonas > Polaromonas sp. P3_C2. The sequence goes on from NZ_JBFUGX010000070.1 coordinate 9,230, forward strand.
GTGCCACGAAGAAATCGCCAGTTGCCGGCGGTAGCGCATGGCGATGAGCGGCAGCAGAAAGATCAGCAGCAGCCATAACGCCATCAATGCCCCACGTGTCCCTGTCATCATGAGCGCCACAACGACAAAGCCGTTGGTCAAGGACAGCAGCGATATTTGCAGCGAGTCCCRTGCCCGCATCAATAGATAAAAGGAGAAGGGAACGGTGCAGACCGCAAATTCGGCAAAAAAGTTGCGGTTGACAAAAGTGGACGCCGGATTCGGACCCTGCGGAAAATAAGTGAAATCAAACCAGAACTGAAGTGCGGTCCAGAGCGAAGCCACGAGGGCGCCCGCATGAATCCCCAGGGCCAAATGAGGCAACCGGTCCCTTGACAGGGTATTGAGCCCCAGCCATAGCAGCAGGCTGAAGACGAACCACCGGATGGCCTCCACGCCACCGAGATAGGCATGCGACCACAGCATGCTTGCCAGGGCGTAAAACATGAGCGACAGGGGTAACCACATGAGGGCATGCCAACGCAGGGGCTCCCGCCGGTGGCGCTGCTGCCAGCAGAAAATCAGGCCGGCACTGATCGCGGAAAACGACACCACCATGGATTTCAGCGTGTCCTGCAGCATTTCTTCATGAGGCACGCCAATTGCCGGCGTCACAAACATCATGAAAGCAAGAAGCACGGTGATCCAGCCGCCGCCCTGCGCCACCTCTGCAGGCAGGGCCGCCGTGGAGTCCGCGCCAGGTGAGTCAGCAGGCTCCAGCTTGGCTACCGTACCTGCGACGGTGGAATGTCCCCGCGCATCGGGGCCGGTTTTTTGGGGGGGCATGAGATCGATCAGCTTTCTGAGTGTTTGAAACAGGCCGTACGCACAGGCGACCGCATGCACCAACAACGCCGTTACGGTGCTCTGACCATCTCAACGTGGGAGATGCCGGCTTCTTCGAAAGGCTCACCCCGGGCCTCAAAGCCAAGGCGCCGGTAAAAGCC
>NZ_JBFUGX010000071.1:0-10175 GCF_056402675.1 Polaromonas sp. P3_C2
CCACAGGCGCGGGTGCGGATGCTTGTCATGCGGCAGGCCGTCCGATCCGATCATGGAAAGCGGATGGGCAATGACGCGCCGTACGTCGTCCTCGTGCATCTGGAAATAGCAGGCCCCGCCGGGCTGCAGGCGGCGGCAAACTGTTTTCTGGTCAACGCCCCACTCGGCTGCAATCGACGCCAGGGTGCGGCCCATCATTTCCGGATGCGGGGCCGACCAGCTCACGAGCACGTCAATAATGCCGTCGACCAGGTCTTCGCGCAGCACGGTCGAGCCGGCCACGTAGGGATAGACATCCATCGCGATGTCCTGGCGCTGCGCCAGCGTGTCGATCAGCGGCAGCGTCTCCTGCGTGCGGCCCCAGTTGGCCGGGCCGGCGCATTTGTGATGCGAGATCACCAGCGGCACACCTGCCTCGAAGGCGCAGCCGGCGGCCTCGTGCATGGCCTCCAGGATGTCGGCCATCTCCGAGCGCATGTGTGTGGCGTAAATGCCGCCGTACCGCGCGACGACGCGCGCCAGCGATGTCACCTCGGCGGCCGGTGCCGGCATGGCTTCGGCGTAAAAGAGGCCCGACGACAGGCCGATCGCGCCCTGGGCCATGCATTGCTCCAGCAGGGTGCACATGGCGGCCACTTCGCCGGCGGTGGCTGGCCGGTTGAGGTCGTCCACACAGGCATAGCGCAGCGTGGTGTGGCCGATCAGCGGCGCTACATTGACGGCCGGCTGCGCCTCGCCCACCGCCTGCGCATAAGCATCCACCGAGGGGTACTTGAATGAATTTCCCAGCAGGGTGAGGGCGCCCTGCGGTTCCTCCACCACGAAAGGCGCGACCGACAGGCCGCAGTTGCCGGTGACCACCGTGGTGATGCCCTGCGACAGCTTGGGAAACATGCCGGGCGCGTTCAGCACGATAGCGTCGTCGTGGGTGTGCACGTCGACGAAGCCGGGCGCAATCACCAGGCCGCTGCAGTCGTACACCTGGACATCGGACAGAGACAGGCCGTCCGGCAGGCTGCGACGCAAGTCCGGGCCCATGGCCACGATCCGGTCGCCCGCCAGCAGAAGGTCACCTGATCGGCCAGTCGCGCTGGTACCGTCCACCAGCAGGCCATTTTCCAGCAAGGTGGCGCGCGTCATCGTACTTTCCCCATGGTGAGCTTGGCGCCTTCGTCCCAGTCCAGCCGGGGGTGGTGGTGCATGTCCACGCCGCGTGTTTCCAGCGTGTGCTGGATGTTGGCCAGCCGGTTCACGGCCTTGTCGCCCAGGCGCTGCGCCACCAGCACGGTGAGGATTTCGATCACCGTCAGGTGCGCCAGGTAGGCCTCGGGGCCCACCGGCATTACCGGGTCGGGCGCCACTTCCACGCCCAGCACGATGTCGGCCAGCGCCGCCAGCTGCGAGCCGGGCTGGGTGAGCGCGATGATGGTGGCGCCCTGCGAGCGCGCCACGTCCACAGCCTCCAGCAACGAGGGCATGCCGCCGACATGTGTGATGGCCATCACCACGCCACGCGGGCCGATGGTAGCGGCCGAGATCAGCTGCAGGTGCGGGTCCAGGTAGCTGTTGGAAGCCACGCCCATGCGGTACAGCCGCGCCTGCAAGTCGGAGGCCATGAAGTTGGAGGTGACGCCGACGCCATAGCAGTCCACCCGGGCGCCGTCGACGATGGCGTCGGCCGCCGCCTGCACCGCTTCCACATTGAGCTGGGCCTGCACGCTGTTGATCACCGTGGTGGCGCCGCGCGTCACCTTGGCGATGACCTGCCGGGTGTCGTCATCGATGCGCACGCGCCGGTTCAGCGGCGAGCCGCCCACCGCGAGTTCTTGCGCCAGCGCCAGCTTGAACTCGCGCAGCCCGGGGTAGCCCAGGTCACGGCAGGTGCGCATGATGGTGGGGACCGAGCTGTTGGCGCGCTGTGCCAGGGTCTCGAAGGTTTCGTCCAGCACGCGCTGCGGGTCTTCCAGGATCAGGGCCAGCACAGTGCGCCGCGCAGCGGGCGCGCGGTCCATGATCTCGGCAATTTTTTCAAGGACGCGTGGAGTCATTTAAAAGCAGGTGACGATGGCGTCACACACGTTGTTTTGTTCGTCCACCACCGGCATCCAGCGCCATTTGTCGAAGGTGGTGCAGGGGTGGGAGATGCCCAGCGCAACCAGGTCGCCCACGCGCAGGGCCTGGTGTTCGGGGCCACTGCCGCGCAGGTAGGCATGCTGGTCGTTCAGGCCGGCGATCTTCCAGTCTGCAGGCGCCGGTGTCATGGTGGCCTCGCCCGCTCTGCACACACCCAGGGGCACGGGAAGCTCCAGGTCGTAGGAGATGTCGCGCTTGCCCACCGCGAGAATGGCCAGGCCCGGTTCAGGGCAGGATTGCACCGCCGCCCACACCTCCATCGCCGCGTGCAAGCCATGGCCGCAGCCCATGCGCGCAGCTACCGTATTCATGAAGCGGTGGTACGTGCCATGGTCGTGCGTCACATAGCAGCCCGAACGCAGCAGGCCCTGCACAGGCTGCGACAGTTTCATCTTCAGGTGTTCGGCTACCAGATCGAAGATGGCGGAGCCACCGGCCGTGAGCAGGATTTCATTCGTTTCGAACAACTGTTGTTCGTCGCAGGCTTTGGCGATGTCGCGCACACGCTGCATCAGCGCATTGGCGTAGGCCGTGTCGGCGTCTGACTGGCCGGTGGCGCCCAGGCCTTCGTAGCATTCGATGCCGACCAGCCGCGTGGCCTTGCCGCTGCGCAGGCGCTGAGCCAGGGCCAACGCCTGCTCGTGGCTGCGGCAGCCGGTGCGGCCGCCGTCCACACCGATCTCCAGCAGCACGTCGAAAGGCTCAGCGTGTGCATTCACCGCATGCCAGGCTTCAATGAGCTCCGCCTGCGCCAGTGAGTCCACCAGAAAAGCCACCCTCAGCCCGGCATGGGCACGCTTGAGGTCGGCTATGCCCTGCAGGTCCACCGACTGGAACACCTGGTTGGCGATCAGGCAGCGTTTCGCACCGGCCGTCACGCCTGCGCGCAGCTGCGTCACGGTGGCGAAGGTCAAGCCCCAGGCGCCGGCATCGAGCTGACGCCGGAACAGCTGCGGCGACATGGTGGTTTTGCCGTGCGGCGCCAGGCCCACGCCGTGGCTGCCGGCAAAACCCTGCATCCATTGCAGGTTGCCGGCCAGAGCGTCGCGGCGGATCACGGCCAGCGGCAACGGCAGGTCGCCGCGCAGCACGTTCCAGCCCTGGGTGCCAACGGCCGAGCGGCGCAGCGGCGGGCTATGGTGCGGAAAGCCCTTCCAGGAGGCGTCGAGCAGGGGGTCGAGAATATCTTGCAGTGTCATGGTGTCGTCAATGATTCGATGTCGTCTCGGATGCAGGCTTTGAGGCGGCCGCCGCCCATGTCGCGCGGCTCCGGCCGTGTCTCGGCACAGGCGTCAATGGCATGCGGGCAGCGTGTGCGAAACACGCAGCCCGAAGGCGGATTGACCGGGCTGGGCATGTCGCCTTTCAAGGGCACATGCACCATCCTGATGGTCGGGTCCGGTTTGGGCGAAGCGGCCAGCAGGGCCTGCGTGTAGGGATGCAGCGGCCGCGCGAACAGCTGCGCCGTCGGCGCCACTTCCATCACCCGGCCCAGGTACAGCACAACCACCCGGTCGCACAGGTATTCCACCACATCCAGGTCATGCGAGATGAACAGCATGGTCAGCTTCAGGCTATCGCGCAGGTCGCACAGCAGGTTGACCACCTGCGCCTGGATGGAAACGTCCAGTGCCGAGAGCGGCTCATCGGCCACGATGAATTCAGGCTGCACCGAGAGGGCCCGCGCCACGCCGATGCGCTGCCGCTGGCCGCCGGAAAACTCGTGMGGGTAACGCGCCGCGTGTTCAGGCGGCAGCCCCACTAACTGCAACAGCTCGGCGATGCGCTGTGCGGTGGCCTCCTTGCCTTTGGCCAGGCCATGCACCTGCAATGCCTCGCCCAGGATGTCGCGTACCCGCATCTTGGGGTTCAGGCTGGCGTATGGGTCCTGGAAGATCATCTGCAGCTTGCTGCGCAGCGCGCGCATGCGGCTGCCCGAGGCCGCGCCGAGGTCTTCGCCGCGGTAGCTCACCGTGCCGCCGGTGCTGTCGACCAGGCGCAGCAGGGCGCGGCCGATGGTGCTCTTGCCCGAGCCCGATTCGCCCACCAGGCCCAGTGTCTCGCCGGGATGGATCACGAAGGACACATCGTCCACGGCGCGCACTGGCCGCACAGAGGAACCGAAGAATTTCTGCAGGTTGCGCACCTCGATCAAGGGCGCAGCGGCTGGGGTCTGTGCGCTCATGCGGCCTCCGGCACCAGGATGCAGCGGGCGCTGCCGCCGGCTTCGTCGTTGCGCAACGCCGGCATGGCGTCGCGGCAGGCCGCGATGGCCTTGTCACAGCGCGGCTCGAAAGCGCAACCCGGTGGCGGCGCCAGCGGGCTGGAAACCTGGCCGCGGATGGCATAGAGTCGGCGCTTGCCTCCCGCCGCATGTGAGCCCTCGCCCGCCGACGCCCGCCCGCGCTGCTGCGCCGGCAGGCAGGCCAGCAGGCCCTGCGTGTAAGGATGCTGCGGCCGTGCGAACAGGTCGTTGACGGGCGCGGCCTCCACGATGCGGCCGGCGTACATCACAGCCACGTCATCGGCATGGTGGGCCACCACGCCCAGGTTGTGGGTGATGAACAGGATGCTCATGCCGGTCTCAGCCTGCAGCCTGCGCATCAGCGCCAGGATCTGCGCCTGGATGGTAACGTCCAGCGCGGTGGTGGGTTCGTCGGCGATCAGCAGCGTCGGGTCGCAGGCCATGGCCAGCGCGATCATCACCCGCTGGCGCATGCCGCCCGAAAGCTGGTGCGGGTATTCATGCAGGCGCTGGGCAGCCGCCGGGATCTCGACGAGCTCCAGCATGCGCAGGGCCTGGGCCAGGGCGGCCGCATGGCCCAGGCCCTTGTGCAGGCGCAGCGATTCGGCCACCTGCTCACCCACGGTGAAGACCGGGTTCAGGCTGGTCATCGGCTCCTGGAAGATCATCGCCACCTCGTTGCCGCGGATTGCGCGCATGCGCGGCTCGGGCAGCGTCAACAGGTCCAGCGTTTCGCCGGCGCGATTGACGAACAGGGCCTGGCCGCTGACCTGCGTCGAAGCGGTTCGCGGCAAGAGGCGCATCAGCGTCAGGCTGGTGACCGATTTGCCCGAGCCCGATTCGCCGACCAGGGCTGTGGTCTTGCCGGCACGGATGTTGAAGCTCACGTCGGCGACGGAGCGGATCAGGCCTTCGTCGGTGTCGAAGAAGGTGGAAAGGTGGCGTACTTCGAGACGGTTCACATCGATTTCCGCAGGCGCGGATCCAGCAGGTCGCGGATGCCGTCGCCCAGCAATTGAAGCGACAGCGCGGTAAGGATGATGGCCAGGCCCGGGAACAGCACGATCCACAGCGCCTGGTGGGCGTATTGCTGGCTGCCGGCGACCATGGTGCCCCAGGTCGGGATTTCGGGCGGCACGCCCACACCCAGGAAAGACAGCGCGGCTTCCGCCAGGATGGCGTAGGCAAAGATGAAGGAAGCCTGCACGAGAATCGGCGACATCAGGTTGGGCAGCACATGGCGCCAGAGGATGCGCACGGTGGAGACCCCGACGGCGCGCGCCGCTTCCACAAACAGCAGCTCGCGCACCACCAGCGTCGAGGCGCGCACCACCCGCGCCACGCGAGGCGTGTAGACCAGCACCAGGGCCAGCACCACGTTCAACATCGAGGGGCCGAGAATGCCGACCAGGGCGATTGCCAGCAGGATGTCGGGGAAGGACATCATGGCATCGACCAGCCGCATGACGGGCGCGTCGAGCCGGCGAAAGAAACCCGCGATCAGGCCAAACAAGGTGCCGGCCACCACCGAACCCAGCGCCGTCAGCAGCGCGATGGTCAGCGAATAGCGTCCGCCGAAGGCGATGCGGGCAAACAGGTCGCGGCCCAGTTCGTCGGTGCCGAACAGGTGAGCAGAAGAGGGTTGCGAGAGGCGCTGGCTCACGGCGGTTTCGTTCGGGTCCAGCCCGCTCAGGGGGCCGGCGAAGAGTGATACCAGCACCACCACGACCAAAGCGATGGCCGCGGCCAGAACGATACGGCGGCGAAACAGCTTGCGCAGGATGAGAGGAAGTTGAGGCATACGCATCGCTTCAGTACTTCACGCGTGGATCGACCACGGTGTAGAGCAGGTCGATCGCAAAGTTGATCACCACATAGATTGCCGCCACCACCAGCAGTGCCCCCTGGATCACCGGGTAGTCGCGCCGGATCACCGCGCTCACCACCAGGTTGCCCACGCCGGGCAGGCCGAACACCGTCTCGGTGACCACCGCGCCACCGATCATCAGTGCCACTGTCAGGCCGAGCACGGTGACGATGGGCACCAGCGCGTTGCGCAGCGCATGTTTGAGCACCACCACGTTTTCCGAAAGCCCCTTGGCCCGGGCAGTGCGCACGTAGTCCTCGCCCAGCACATCCAGCATCGAAGCGCGGGTGAAGCGGATGATCAGCGCTGAATTGAGCACGCCCAGCACCGTGGCCGGCAGCACCAGGCAGTGGATGCGGGCCGCCAGCGAGGCGCCCGGCTCGCCATAGCCCGAGACGGGGAACCAGCCCAGCGAGACCGCGAAGATCTGCATCAGCACCAGGCCGAACCAGAAGCTGGGTATGCTGGCGCCCAGCATGGCGAAGCCGGTGAAAGCCTGGTCGACGGCCCTGCCACGATACACGGCCGAGACGATGCCGCACGGCACACCGATCAGCGCGGCAATGGCGATGGCCATCAGCGAGAGCAGGGTCGTGGGCTCGGCCCTCTCCCACAGCGCCTGGGTTACCGGGCGCTGCAGAAAGATCGATTCGCCCAGGTTGCCGCGCGCCAGCTCCCGGACCCACAAGCCGAACTGCACCGGCAGGGGCTTGTCCAGGCCATAGACCTTCTGCACGCGCGCGATGTCCTCGGCCGTGGCCTGGTCGCCCAGCAGCACGGCGATCGGGTCACCCGGGGCAGCGCGCGTGAGGATGAAAACCAGCACCGCCACGATGGCCATGACCACCAGCATGCCGCCCAGCCGGGACAGGAGGTACCGTGTCATGACGTTGCTCTATTCAATGATGCGAATTTTTTACTCATTCGAAGGCACTCCACGTCCCCATCTCCACGCCCGCCGAAAGAACAGCGAAATAAAGCCAGTTGAGCCGCGGAACCGGCTTTGCCGGGCCGCAGGCGGACGGCCCCCTCGGGGGGCAGCGCATTACACGGAGTGAAAAGCGTGGGGGCTCAACTCTTTAGGCTGGTGTTCCAGAAGAACGGGTAGGTGTAGGGGGTGTAGCCCTGCAGCGCAGGCGCACGCGCCGACAGGCTGGCGAACTTGCCCACCTGGATGTAAGGCACCTCGTCATACACCACCTGCTGCACCTTGCCCCATAGCGCACCGCGCTTGGCAGGGTTCGGCTCCTGGTTCAGCGCGGCCAGTGCCTCGGCCTTGGCGGGCGAGCTCCACCAGCCCGGCGCGCCGTCGCCCAGCTGCGGCGGTGAAAGCATGGGCTCGGGGAACAGGCCCGAATGGGTGATGTAGATGTCCCACAGCTTGGGGTCGGCGCGGCGCTGCAGCAGCGTCGCCCAYTCGACCACGTTGAGTTCGGCCTTGAAGCCGGCACGCTTGAGCTGCTCGGCCATGATCAATGCCATGTTGTAGTGAAAGTCGTACTGCCGGCTGGTCAGGATACGCACCGGCTCGCCCTTGTAGCCGGCCTGCTCGGCCTGGCTCTTGGCCTTCTTGGCATCGCGTTCGTTATAGGCTGCGGTGCCGGCTGTGGAATAGAAGGGCGTGCCTTTGGGGAAGTGGTTACCTTCGGCGATGAAAAATCGCGTGTCGCCAAAGCCCGCTGCCAGCATCTCGCCTTCGCCCAGCGCGGTCTGCACCGCCTTGCGCACCGGTTGATGCGCCAGTGAACCCTCCTTGGTGTTGAACACCAGGTAAGGAAAGCCGAAAGAGGGCGTCATGATGGGCACGACCTTGCCGCCGGCTTTTTCCAGCCGCGGCAGCGCCTCGATCGGCAGCAGATCGGCGTAGTGGAACTGGCCGGCCAGCGCACCCTCCACCCGCGTGTTGGCATTGGGCACCGGTACGAAGCGCAGTTCCTCCACCACGGCCACCCGCTTGCCGCCGTAACCGCTGGCAGCTTCATTGCGCGCGGTGTAGCCATCGAAGCGGGTGAGCAGCACATACTGGTCGGGCTTGCGCTCCTTGAACTTGTAGGGCCCCGTGCCCACGTATTCGCGCAGCGGTTGGGCCAGCGATTCCTTGGCCATGATGGCTGCCATGCCCGAGGCCATCGCCAGCTGCGAGAGCAGCGGCGCATAGGCGTTCTTCAGGCTGATCTCCACGCTGAGTGGGCCCTTGGCCGACAGGTCGGCCACCTGCACCGCCACCGACTTGCCACGCGGCGAGACTTCCATCCAGCGCTTCAGGCTGGCCACCACGTCGTCAGCATGAAGCTCGCGCCCGCTGTGCAGCATCACGCCCTTGCGCAGGGCGATGCTGTAGAGCTTGCCGTCCGCCGATATCTTGGGCATCGCCTCGGCCAGCATCGGCACCAGGGCCGCCTTGGCGTCGAAGGTGAACAGCGGCTCGTAGACGTGCTGCATGATGATGCAGACCAGGTCGGCCGGGGTCGACTGGATGTCCAGCGTCGGCGGCTCAGCCACCATGGCCAGATTCAGGGCTGACTTGCCCGTCTGCGCGGCGGCCGGACCGAAGCCGGCGCCGGCCGCACCCAGGGCCAACAGGGAGGACAAGGCAGTGCGGCGGTGCATGCGAATTCCACGGATCATGACAACTCCTGATTGAAGTTAAATTTCAAAAGTGAAGATTAATTGACCTGAAGACGATCATTTTCAGGATAAACCCGAGTATTTGCGCATATTCATGAAAATATATTTCATAATTTGCCATAAAAGAGACTGGAAAAAAGGAGTTCTTCATGCCTCTGGAACATTTCGGAAATCCTCCGCTGGCCTCCGACCGCCAGCCCCGACCGTTCTCACCCGCCGTACGCGCCGGTGACTTCGTCTATGTCTCCGGCCAGGTGCCGGCCAATGAAAACGGCGAGATCGTGACCGGCGGGATTGAGGTGCAGACCCACCAGGTGATGAAGAACCTGCAGGCGGTGCTGGCCCTGGCCGGTTGCACGCTGGACGACGTCTGCAAGAGCACTGTTTGGCTGCAGGACGCGCGCGACTTCGGCAGTTTCAACCGCATCTACATGGGCTATTTCGGTGAGAAGAAGCCGGCCCGCTCGACGACCGAAGCGCGGTTGATGGTGGATGCGCGGGTGGAGATTGATGTTGTGGCTTATAAGCCAAAGGGCTGAGGCCTGGCTTGTTCTGTCGTTGCGCTTTTTGCTGAGGGTTGCTGGCCGGGGGTTGCCCGGCCAGCAGGATCCAGAGGAGGGTGCGCCGGAAAATTAATAACAACCCTGAAAAAACGCTATCAATTCAATAGCCGCCCGCACTCGTCCCTAAAATACTTCAAGGCAGATCCTTGTAAGGCTCCGGCTGCGCCGCATCCCTGGGCCCCACGGTGCCAAGCCGTGCTTTCAGCGACTGCGGCTGCCCCGTCAGGATGGCCGCGTAATTGGTGGTGTTCGACAGCACTTTTTTCACATAGTCGCGCGTTTCGCTGAACGGCACGCTTTCGGCCCAGATCGCAGCGTCCAGCACCGGCCCGTTGCGCCAGAGGCGTGGCCGCCCGGGGCCGGCGTTGTAGGCTGCGGCGGCCATGGGCATGGAGCCGTTCAGGTCATCCAGCGCAAACTTGAGGTAGGCCGTGCCGATCGCGATGTTGGTATCGCGGTCATTGAGCTGGTCTTGCGTGAAGCCTTCAAGGCCGATTTTTTTGGCCGTCCAGCGTGCCGTCGCCGGCATGACCTGCATCAGGCCCGAAGCGCCCACGCCGGAGCGCGCGTCCATGATGAAACGGCTTTCCTGGCGGATCAGGCCGTACACATAGGCCGGGTCGAGGTTGATGGACTGGCTGCGTTTGGTCACCGTTTCGCGAAACGGCATCGGGAAGCGTTGCTCGAAATCGATCTCGCCTTTGGTGCGCTCACTGGTGTTGATGCAGCGGTCCCAGAT
>NZ_JBFUGX010000072.1:0-10134 GCF_056402675.1 Polaromonas sp. P3_C2
TTCCAGGGCCGCCTGCAGCGTCTCCCGCGTCGGGTTCTTGCCCGCGCGCCGCAGGCCCTCCACCAGCACCTTGGCAGCTTCCAGGGCCGCCTGCAGCGTCTCCCGCGTCGGGTTCTTGCCCGCGCGCCGCAGGCCCTCCACCAGCACCTTGGCAGCGGCATAGCCTTCCAGCATGGCCGGCGACAGCGCTATCCCCTTGGCTTTGGCCAGGTCGTTGGCTTCCTGCACCATCGTGTAGGCATAGGAGCGCTCCGCCGGGTAGACCTGCGTGACGATGACGCCGCGTGAATACTCCCCCAGCGCCTTGATGAAGCCCGCCGATGCGTTGTTGGACAAGGTGACCACGCGCACGGACGACTTGGCGGCGCGCAGGGCCCGCACCCCATCCGCCACGGCGTTGCTCGAGCCGATCCAGAGCACGGCTTGCGCATCGCTTGCCAGAATGGGTGGAACAAGCTGGTTGTAGTCGGGCTTGCTGCGGTCCGCTTTCAGGATATTGGTGGGCTTCAGCTTCGCCTGCGTAAAGCCCTTGTTGGCTCCCTCCAGCCCGTCACGGCCGAAGGAGTCGTCCGCATGCACCACAGCGATACGCTGGATGCCCAGCGTGTGCAGGTGCTCGATGGCCTTCTCGGCCTCGCGCTGGTAGGTTGCGCGCACATTGAAGACATAGCGGTTGACCGGCTGGTGCAGGATCATCGCGCCCGTGGAGGGGCCGACCAGCGGCATATGGTTGGCTAACAGTACGGGCAACACGGCTTCGGTGGGGGGCGTGCCGCGCGTCAGGAACAAGGCGACGGCGCCGCGCTCGGCCAGCTTTTGCGCGTTCTCGCCGGCGAGCTTGGGGTCGAACTTGTCGTCCAGTGACACCAGCTCCAGTTGCCGGCCTGCGATCCCGCCCCGGGCGTTCACCGCATCCAGCCACAGGCGCGCACCTTCGGTGTTTTCCTTGACGCCCGCGGCCACGGGACCCGTGAAACCGGCTGTCTGGCCGATCAAAATCTGTGCGTGTCCTGCGCCGCACAGGACGGCTGCCAGCAGCGCTGTGGCCCATCGACTTACATTACTTGTGTCCATTTGTTAGCTTTCAACCTAGTTGTGGCGAACAATACGGACGGGGCAACATAAGATCAAATACGATTCAGAGCACGCCTTAAGATAAAAAAAATATGGAGTTGGCGTTGACCGACAAGACCCGGATGTGGCTTGTAGCGCGGCTTTCCGGGCGAAAACCCGGTGAAAAGCCTGAAAAGCGTCGCTGACCACGACCGCGATAGTGCACCAGGTTCAGGCCCACTGCATGACTAATATCTGGCGCAGAGAAATTGTTGCTATTCGTAACGAAGCCGTTACAGCCATCAATGGCAATGCGCCATCACCCCGGCCGCAGCATCGCCATCGTGATGCGCGAGACACAGGTCAGTTCGCCCGCGTCATTGGTGAGCTCGATCTGCCACACCTGCGTACTGCGTCCAATGTGCACGGGCCGCGTGGTACCGGTGACCCAGCCGCTGGTGACGCCCTTGAGGTGATTGGCATTGATGTCCAGCCCGACAGCGCGGTGCCCTTCGGGTGCCGCAAAGGCCGCGCCGCAAGAGCCCAGGGTCTCCGCCAGCACCACCGATACGCCGCCATGCAGCAAGCCATAGGGTTGTACCGTGCGGCGGTCCACCGGCACGCGGGCGCGGATGAAGTCGTCACCCACCTCCAGGAATTCGATGCCCAGATGGGTGACCGCACTGTCGGCGTTGTGGTGCGTGAGCAGTTCGACGGAGATGGGCTGTTTCCAGATGCGCATGAAGGTTCTCACAGGGCTGATACCCCTCACTATAAGGTTGCGGCCTACAGCGCTTGGGCACCTTGTCGCGTAGGCTGCAGCGGCGGCCGGGCTTAAGCTGGCCGTATGAGACACACGGACCACACGCACACGGACTGCACGGACTACATGAACCTGGATTACCGGAACCGGGGCTGCCCGGCTCCATCGGTCCGATGACACGTTCGAACAAATGGCTGGCAGGGCTGCTGGGTGTCGCACTGGCCCTCGGCTTGCTGTGGTTTGCCGCACTTCGGCTGTTGCCGAGTGACGAGGAACTCGCGCAGCGCGCCGCCACCGAGCTGGAGGCGCAATTGGGCGTCAAGGTCCGTGTCGGTGCATTGCACTGGCGTTTGCTGCCTTCGCCGGCGGTGGTGATTGAAGAGGCCCGCACGGAACAGCCCCAGCCGATCCTTATTAAAAAACTCACCGTCTACCCGGACCTCTTCGCCCTGTGGCAACGCCGCGTGAAAATTGACCGTGCCGACCTGGAAGGCGCCGTGGTGCCCCAGCTGTCGCTGCGCGGGCTGGGGAAACAGCGAGAAAAAAAAGACGAGATGGCTGGCGATGAACTGCCGCTGGCGCGTTTTGTGTTTCGCGACGTGACCTGGATCTCGCGGCGCGGCATCTCTGTAGTGTATGACGGCGAGGTTGATTTCGACCCCGCGTGGCGCCCGCGCAAGGCCGTGCTGAGGCGCCCCAATGTCGAGCCCACCACCCAGCTGAGCCTGGCGCGTCAGGGCCAGGAAGACCGCTGGGACACACGCATCCGCGTGGGCGGCGGCACGGCCGATGGGGAAGTCCGGCTCGAGTTTCGTGCCAACGGGCGCATGCATCTCGAAGGCACCCTGCAGCCCCGCGATATCGAAGTTGAAAGCGCGTTGGCTGCTTTCAATCGCCGGTCTGTCGTTGCAGGCAAAGCGTCGGGTGAAACCACGCTCTCGGCCAATGGCGACACGGTGGCCGAGCTGGCGCAGTCGTTGCACACCAAAACCCCCTTTACGGTGGGCAAGTCCATGCTGCTGCGCTTTGACCTGGAAAAGGCCGTGCGCACGGCCGGCAAGGAACACGCCGGCCAGACACCGCTGGACACCATCACGGGCCAGCTCGACACGCAGAACACGCCCGAGGGCATGGTGGTGACCTACACCGGCGTGAAGGCCAGTTCGGGCGTGCTCACAGCATCGGGTGAGGCCAAAATCGCCAACCGGCAGATTGCGGGCGAGTTTGCCGTTGACCTGGTGGACGGCATTGTGGGCATCCCGCTGACAGTCAGCGGCCCGCTCGACAACGTCAAATTTTCCGTGTCGGGCGGTGCCATTGCGGGCGCTGTGGTGGGCACCGCGGTACTGCCGGGTGTTGGCACGGCCATTGGGGCCCGCATCGGCTCCACGCTGGGCAAGATTTTCAGCCCGGGCCCGGCGCAGCCTGCCAGTGCGGCGCGCAGCGGCAAGGCGCCTGCCGCACCGTCCAAATCGCGCTGAGGGCCCGATCCATCAACGGCGCCCAGTGGGTCTGGTTGCCGTCAATACCCCCATCCGATGCTGAGCTTCTGGCCCTCTGAATTTGCCACAGGTGGTTAAAATCCCGCTGAAGCAGCGCAAGCCAACACCATCATTTTTGCGGATACCCCACGTTTCAACGACCCGCATCAACCGACCATAAGGCCATCGATATGCCACAGCAGCAGTCTGCCGCTTCCAACACCGCATCGACTCCCCTGGAGCGCGCGCTTGGGCAAAACGAGGCCGTCAAGGACACCGTGGAGCAATCGGCCGCCGAGCTGATGGTGATCAACACGGTGCTCAAACAGGAACTCCCGCCGCACGTGCAGGCCGGCGAAGTGGCCCAGGCCCTGCAGAAAACCGACGCCCTCGAAACCCGCATCCAGGAATCCGCGGAAGACCTCGCGCAGGTCAATGAAACCCTGGAACAGGAAATCGGCGAGCGTGCCGACCTGGAACGCGAACTCGCCAGAACCAAAGCAGCCCTTGCCAGGGCTACCGGCCAACCCCAGGCCAAGTAAGTAACCCCCGGCGAAACCGGCTTAGCCGGCGACAAGCCGGGCCATGCCCCGGCCATTTCACAGTTGCCTGCGTGCTGTCATCAATTGGTAAGGGTTTACCCCTAGAATCATTTAACCTTAAATGATTTGCTCTGCCATTTTGGCGCGCTGCTGTGCGCCGGTTGGCGGGCGGTTTTACCCCGCAAGGTCACTCGGCCTTGTCTTTTGGCCTTCACGGCTACCCCACCTTTTGGAGATTTGCGATGCTTCGCCGCCGCTTCCTTTCGTTTGCCCCTCAAATGGCTGCCCTTGCCGCCGCTCCCGCTTTCATTCGCAATGCCTATGCCCAGGAGGGTCTGACGGCCAAGGCCATCACCATCGGCAGCACCGGTGCGACCAGCGGTCCGCTGGCCAGTGTGGGCGCCGAGCTCAAGCTGGGCGTGGACGCAGCCATGGGCCAGATCAACGCCAAGGGTGGCGTGAACGGCCGCATGCTGCAGTTCCAGATGCTGGACGATGCCTATGTGCCGCAGCGCAGCGCCGACAACGTCAGGAAGATGATCGGCGACGGCAGCATTTTTGCGCTGATGTCCTGCGTCGGCACGCCCAACAACGCCGCCATCGTGCCGGTGATTGAAGAGTCCAACCTGCCTTACGTCGGGCCGCGTTCGGGTGCGTCGTCGCTGCGCAAGCCCGGCATGCGCAACGTGTTCCATGTGCGCGCCAGCTTCACTGACGAAACCCAGCGCCTGGTGCAAAGAATCGTGAGCATGGGCATCAAGGACCTGGCCGTCGTCTACCTGGACAACGACTACGGCAAGGAGGTGGTGCTCGATGTCAACCGCGCGCTGCAGGTGCAGGGCGCCAAGGTCGCCGCGCCGGTGGCGCTGGCCGTCGACGGCAAGARCCTCAACGAGGTCGTGAACCAGGTCGTCGCGGGCAAACCCGGCGCCGTGCTGCTTGGCACCGCCGGTTCGGCATCCGTCGGCCTCATTACCGCGCTGAAGAAAGCGTCACCGATGCTGCCTGTCGCAGGCCTGAGCGTGACGTTGTCGGGCGACGGCATCAAGGCCCTGGGCGCGGCCGGTTCCGGCCTGGCGCTGACCATGGTGTTCCCTGACCCATACCGCGCCAAGCTGCAGGTGGTGCGTGACTACCAGGCCGCCATGCGCGCCATCGGCCAGCAGGAGTTCTCGCTCGGCAGCCTGGAGAGTTATATCAACACCCACGTGATGGCCGAGGGACTGGAACGCGCCGGCCGCGATGTGACGCGCGGCAAACTGCGCACCGCGCTGGCCGGCCTGCAGAAGTTCGACCTCGGCGGTTTCAGTGTCGACTATGCCGCGCCGCCGTTCGCGGGTTCGAAATTTGTCGAACTGGGCGTGCTCGGCGCAGGTGGACGTTTCCTGGGCTGATGGACCATTGATCCTGGCTGGCAGCGCCTGTTGCCGCCAGCCAGAAAAAAGCCCCGGTTGTTGGGTCAGCGGGGACTTTTGGCATTAAAAAGAAGCTAAAGCCCAATCAGGGCATGCGCAAGCAGCTATCAAATAGATAGCGATTCGTTGATCAGGGTTTGCGGCTCAGCAAGGCGTACAGCAGGATCGCACCAAAGGTCGCGGTGCCGATGCCACCCAGTGCGAACTGGCCGAACTTCAGCGTGAAGTCACCGGTGCCGAGCACCAGCGTGATGGCGGCAACAATCAAATTGCGGTTGTCTGAAAAGTCCACCTTGTTGTCCACCCAGATCTTGGCGCCGGCCACGGCAATGAGGCCGAACACCACGATGCTCACGCCGCCCATCACCGGCAGCGGAATCGCCTGGATCAGCGCGCCGAACTTGGGGCTGAAGCCCAGCACCACGGCGATCAGCGCCGCCACCACGAAGACGGCGGTGGAATAGATCTTGGTCGCCGCCATCACGCCGATGTTTTCGGCATAGGTCGTTACGCCTGTGCCACCCGCGCTACCCGATACGATGGTCGCCACGCCGTCGCCGATGAAGGCGCGGCCCATGTAGACGTCCAGGTTCTTGCCGGTCATGGCCGTCACCGCCTTGATGTGGCCGAGGTTTTCCGCCACCAGAATGATGGCGACGGGCGCAATCAGCAGCATGGCATTGGCGCTGAACACCGGTGCCGTGAAGCCCGGCAGGCCGACCCAGGCGGCATTGGCGATGCCCGACAGGTCCATCGGCTTGCCAAGGCCCAGTCCGTTGGTCAGCACCGCATAAATCACGCTCGCCACGATCAGGCCGACCAGGATCAGCAGCCGCTGCACCATGCCGCGCGTCATCACGGCTACCAGGGCCACGCTCACAAACGTCACCACCTGCATCCATGAATCGAAATTGCCGGCAGCCATGTTCTTGATGGGAATGCTGGCCAGGTTCAGGCCGATCACCGCCACCACGGCGCCGGTGACCACGGGCGGCATGAAACGTTCTATCCAGCCGGTGCCGATGGACTGCACGATGAAGCCGATCAGCGTGTACACCACGCCGCAGGCGATGATGCCGCCCAGCGCCACGCCCAGGTTGGCATTCGGCCCTTTGCCGGCATAGGCCGTGGCCGCAATCACCACACCGATGAAGGCAAAACTCGAACCGAGGTAGCTGGGCACCTTGCCGCCGGTGATGACGAAGAAGATCAGTGTGCCGATGCCGCTCATCAGGATGGCGATGTTGGGGTCAAACCCCATGAGGATGGGTGCCAGCACCGTGGCGCCGAACATCGCGATCACGTGCTGCACACCCATCACCGCGGTCTGTGGCCACGGCAGGCGCTCGTCGGGCCCGATGACGCCGCCTTGCTGCAGTACCGCGCTGTCTTTTTCTGTCCAGTCCAGCATTCCCATCATGTCTCCTCTTGTTAAAAGTGAGGCAATGCTAGGGGGAATGGGCGCGCCGCACAAGCGCGGCGCCGTTTAGACCCTCAACAGGTTCTCAGGCCAGAAACGCTGCCACCTGGCGCAGCACTTCGTCATCCTTGAGGATCTTGCGATGGCCCAGGCCTTCGGTGGCCACCAGGCGCGCGCCGACAATCGCCTCGCTGTAAGCCACGCCGTCGGCAAAGCGGTTGATGCTGTCCTGCCGGTCATGCACCACCAGCGTGGGCAGGGCGATGCGCGGGCCGACCATTGCCGGCTCGAACTGCGGCATCAGGATGCCTTCGCGCGCCTCAATGCGCCGCTGCATGGCCGCGCGCGTGGATTCGTGCAGGCCAAACACGTGGGCAAATAGCCGCGTGTATTCAAGCGGCGACGCGGGGGGCGCCAGCAACACCAGCCTGCCAGCCGCCAGCCCTCGGCTGGCGGCATAAGCGCCGGCGTTCGCCGACAGCGAATGCGCCACCACCGCGCGCAGCGTATGGCCCTGTTGCTGCAGCCGTGCGGTCACGTACTCCAGCACGCGCGCAAACTGCGGCAGGTTGGTGACCGAGCCGCTGCTGCGGCCATGCGCCGGCATCTCAATGATGACCGGCCGCAAGCCTTGCGCACTCAAGACCTCCGCCAGCGCCAGCATCTGCCCGGCGTGTCCGCCCCAGCCGTGCACCAATAGCACCACCGGGCCGGCAGGTGCGACGGGGCGGCTGTACATCGTCACGCTGGCATCTTCAAAAGGCCATTGCTCAATGTGCCAGTCGGGGCTCCACTTTCTGCGACGGCTCACCCACTTGGGCGGTAGCGGTGTGCCGAACAAGCGGTAAGCCGCCCGCACAGCCAGCGCGGGCCAGAGCTGCTGCGAAGCGCCCAGCCCCCAGCGGAAAATGCGTGTCAGGGGGCTGGCGTTGTAAAAGGCTGCGGTGGCCTGGAGCGATGTGCGTGTCATGGTGTGGTCCTCCCCGTGAATGTCAGTACCAGATCCAGTCTTCGTTGCTGCGCGGCAAACTGCGCAGCGAAGCCAGGACCGCCTTCACGGCGCGAACGCCAAGAAATACGCCTAAACCAATGATCAGAATCAACATGATTTCCTTATTTCTCCGCACAGTCGTGCGAAATTAAAACTTACCGATGCATCGGAAATGGCGTGGCTGCCCTTTCCGCCCTGTTTGTCTCTTTATTTTGGGGTAACTGCCTCTGTCTGGTAGCTCTTGATCAGGCGCTCCCAGGCTGCCTGGGCCCGTTCAGCCGCGCGTGCATCGCGTAGAAAACGGGCATCGTGAAACATCCCCATGGCAATGCTGCTGATTTCCATGACCAGCTGCTCCGCATCGGTGTCGGTCTTCAGTTGACCGGCCTCCATGGCCTGCAGTACGGTGCGCCGCAACGAGGCGCGCCAGCGGGTGACCTCGCCGAGCAGCAGGTCGCGCAACTCGCCTTCGCGGTCGTCCAGCTCAAAGGCGCCCGCAGTGTAAATACAGCCCGACTTGGCCTCGACATCGCGCGTGCGCACAATCCAGCGCTGCACAATCGTCTCCAGCCGCGGCAAACCCTTGGGCTGCTGCATGGCGGGCACAAACACATCGGCAATAAAGCGCCGGCCGAACTCTTCAATCACGGCTTTCTGCAAAGCCTCGCGTGAGCCGATGCGCGAAAACACGCCGCTCTTGGAGATGCCGATGCGGTCTGCCACAGCCTGCAAGGTGATGGCCTCCAGACCTTCCGCCGCAGCCAGGTCGATGCCTGCGCCGATGATGGCGGCGCGGGTCATTTCGCTTTTCTGGGTTTTGGCGTCCATGCAGCGAATATTAGCACGATTGTGCGAAAGTGCAACTCCCTCATCGTGTCACGGTTTTCGGGCCTTCCGCGCGCGCTAGCAGGCGGCGATGCAATCCATCTCAATGTCAAAGTGCCCTGGCCATGCCGGCACGCAGATGAAAATCCGGGCCGGTGGATCCTGGGGGAAGTAGCGGGCGTAAATGGCATTGACCGTTGCAAACTTCTCGACCGAGGTGCAATAGACGTTGCATTTGAGCACCTGGCCCAGCGATGAACCTGCTGTTTCCAGGCAGAGCTTCATTTGCTCCAACACCAGTTCGGTCTGGCGTTCCACAGATGCGTGGACAACTTCACCCGTGGCGGGGTCGAACGGCGGCAAGCCGGCCACATAGACCGTATCGCCATGACGCGTGACGACAGAGGTGGGCGCCTTCCATCGCTGCAGCCAGGTGGAAAGGGGTTCGACGCGAATAATCTCTTTGGCCATGCGTTGCTCCTGGGCGGGTGTACGGGGTGATGCGGGTACATCCACATATATACGCGGCTACGGCACTTCGTTGCTTCGTGCGGGAACGAAGCATTCACACGTGCAGCTAACGACGGCGCCTGGCCGCTGGAGCGGGGCCTTTAGGCATCAGCCCCACCGCCGCCCGGGCCAGGGCATCGGCTTCCTGGTTGCGGTGGCGTGGTATCCACACCAGCCGCGCCGACTCGAAAGACCGCAGCACGGCGCGCACCTCGTCGAACAGCGGAACCAGGCGCAGGAAGGGTTCAGTGGCGGTTCCCGCCAGCTGCTGCACCACCACGCTGTTGTCGCAGTGGATCAACAATTGGGTAGCACCCTGCCGCCTGGCGTATTGCATGGCCGCCATCAGCGCGCGCAGCTCCGCTTCGTTGTTGCAGCCCCGGCCTTCCGCGGTAATAGACAGCGGATGCCGGGTCCCGTCAGGCGCCATGACAAGCGCGCCCAGACCCATGCGGCCGGGGTTCGGCACGGCGCTGCCGTCGCAGTAGATGACCCAGGGCTCGCTGTTCAATGAATACTTTCAGGCGGACAGATGCGCGGCACAGGCGGCCCCATGGGAGACGGCCCGATTAAGCAGAGCCAATCAATATAAGTCATGCCGGGGATACCACCCGGTCGCATTCGCCGCTCTTGGTTTATGGTTGCGTTCATGTTCCAGATACGCAAGTACCAAAACTGGCTGCAGGCTACGCGCGGCCTGTCATTCGACAACTATGACGCGCTGTGGCGCTGGTCGGTCACCGACCTCGACGCCTTCTGGCAAAGCATCTGGGACTACTTCGAACTGCAGTCGCCCACTGCGCACACGGCCGTGCTGGGCCGGCGCAGCATGCCGGGAGCCGAGTGGTTTCCCGGTGCGCAGGGCAACTACGCGCAGCAGGTGTTCCGCCACACGGCCGCGGCCGACGCGGCGGGCGTGCCTGCCATCGTCAGCCACGGTGAAGGCAGCCTGGCGAACGGCGAAGCAGCGCGCGAACTGGGCTGGGCCGAGATGCGCCGGCAGTCGGCGTCGCTGGCCCTGCACCTGAAGGCGCAGGGCGTACAGCCCGGCGACCGCGTGGCCGCCTATCTGCCCAACACGCCCGAGACCATGGTCGCCTTCCTCG
The DNA here is from genome assembly GCF_056402675.1 of Polaromonas sp. P3_C2. Taxonomy (NCBI): domain Bacteria; kingdom Pseudomonadati; phylum Pseudomonadota; class Betaproteobacteria; order Burkholderiales; family Comamonadaceae; genus Polaromonas; species Polaromonas sp. P3_C2. The sequence goes on from NZ_JBFUGX010000072.1 coordinate 10,107, forward strand.
CGACGGTCAGCATAGGCGCCGTGTGGAG
>NZ_JBFUGX010000073.1:0-12181 GCF_056402675.1 Polaromonas sp. P3_C2
ACAGAGATCGCGCCAACGGCCTTGGCCACCTTGGCGAAACGCTCGAAATCGATGCGCAGGCTGTAGGCCGAGGCGCCGGCGATGATCAGCTTGGGTTTGGCCTCGTGGGCCTTGCGCTCCATCGCGTCGTAGTCGATCTCTTCCTTGTCATTGAGGCCGTAGGAGACGACGTTGAACCACTTGCCGCTCATATTCAGGGCCATGCCGTGCGTCAGGTGGCCGCCTTCGGCCAGGCTCATGCCCATGATGGTGTCGCCGGGCTTGAGGAAAGCCAGGAACACGGCCTCGTTGGCCGATGCGCCGCAATGCGGCTGCACGTTGGCGGCCTCGGCACCGAAGATGGTTTTGATGCGGTCGATGGCGAGCTGCTCGGCCACGTCGACGTGTTCGCAGCCGCCGTAGTAGCGGCGGCCGGGGTAGCCTTCAGCGTATTTGTTGGTGAGCTGCGAGCCCTGCGCGGCCATGACGGCGGGCGAGGCGTAGTTTTCGCTGGCAATCAGCTCGATGTGGTGTTCTTGCCGGGCATTTTCAGCCTGGATGGCGGCGAAGATTTCAGGGTCGGTTTGTTCAACCAGGATGTTGCGGTGGTACATGGCAGTCCTTAAAGACGTGGTCCCTGCTATTGAAACAAGGGCTGCCCAGGCGAACGGCTAAACGCTTCGGCCCAACGGCTTTCAGCGGTGCGCTTCCCAGTGGTGTCCCACGTCAGCTCCAATGGTTGCGAAAACCTTGAGCCTATCGCCAGTCGCGCACCTCGCTAGTGTAACTGAGCGCGCCCAAAACCTGCCGCTTCCGGGCTTCTTCACCTGCACCCCGAAAAGCAAAAAGCCGGAGCGCTGTAGGCGGCCCGGCTTTTTTTGCAGTGCATGGGGTGAAAAGACCCCCAAGTCGCCCGAATCAGGACTGGTTCAGCAACGCCACCTTGTCAGGCGTCTTGCCTTCAGCTTCGGGCGTGGCCGGCAGGGAGGCCGGCACCGGGCGCGACGAGCCACCGGGTGTGGTGAAGAAAGGCGAGGGCGCACCGCGCTTGGAGGCAGACGCCACCACGGCCAGCAGGCGGGCATGTTCGCCCATCACCTTGCCGGCGTAACCGCCGTCGTCGTCCATGTTGGCTGCGCCTACATAGTATTTGAGGCCGCCCTCGACAGAGCCGGCGCGGGCGATGCATTCCTGCAGCACCTTGACGCCGACGCGCAGGTTGGTCACCGGGTCAAACGCCGCCAGCTTGCCGCCGAAGTTGTCGTACTTGTCGTGGTGCACCTTGGTCATGACTTGCATCAGGCCCTGGGCGCCGACCGGGCTTTGCGCGAACGGGTTGAAGCCGGACTCGATCGCCATGATGGCCAGGATCAGGGTGGGGTCGAGCTTGGCTTTCTGGCCGATCTCGAAGGCCTCGGCCACCAGCACGCTCAGCGGCTCGGGCGCGACGCCGTACTTCTTGCTCAGCCAGTAAGCCACCGCCGCCTGTTGGGCGGGCAGGTCTTTCGGGTTGGACGCCGTGGCGCGCTCAATGGCGGCCGGCTCGGTAAAACCGATGGCGGCTTCCTGGCGCTGCTGCAGCCAGGTCATGAGCTTGAATTCACCGGCCTGACGCAAGTCGGGCCGGGCAGTCAGGGTGATCACCGCAAACACGACTGCCAGGCCCAGAAGGGCGAAGCTGTTGTGGGTAATCTCGAAAAAGCCTTGGGAGATGTCGTCAACAATGTTTGAAACACTGCTTCGCACATTCTTGATGTGTGCGTTGACATTCAGGTTAAGGCCGAATTGTCCTAGCGCTGTCATAGCACTCCTTTCTACGCTTGCAGGCCCTTTGGGGGGCCAGGCAGGCTTTGATTGGGTCGCCATCAAACCAAGGCAAGCCTTGTGGGTGTTGACCCTTGTTTGACGTTGCCGGCTTCTTTGAGGAATAGGGCAGCGGGTTCGGGTTGTCCCTAGGATTCGTGGGACTGGCGGGATTCTATGGGGTTGGTTAATAACCTGTCAATAATAACAAATTGATTCTTTATATTAAAAAGTCAAATAAAAACCTTGATTTCCGGCAAAACCGGCCTGAATCAAGGTGTTTACGGGCTTTATTTGAGATGGAGCTCTAAGTTAAGTTTTGCCTCTAAAAAGCGCGATCAGCCTTTCGCGGCTGCGGTTGTAGGCCGTTTTCCATGTTGCATGTAGTCGCCGGATCGGCACCTGAGGCCGGCGCGGGTGGCCCCGGAGCACACAAAAAGGCAGCGGCAATCACATCCTGCGCTGTGATTGAAAAGATGGTCTTGCTTGCGGGACGGCAGGGGTTTAACCTGCAATTGCGTGTTCACTCACGCATCCAACCGGGTAACCAACCCCGGAAAATCTGGAAGCAATCACTTGCTTTCATCGCACTGGAGACGATAACTCTCTTCTTTGCGGAACCCCGACGGCATGAGCATAAACGCCCGCCGTCAACCCCGGTCGGTCTGACTGCCCGGGGTTTTTTCTGCTTGGGCAGTGGGCAGTTTGCTGGTGTTGTGGGCGCTGGCTTATGCGGCCGTGCCGCCCATCCTCAAATCCCAACTGGAGAAGATCGCTTCTGAAAAGCTGGGCCGCCAGGTCACCGTGGGCGAGGTCGACTTCAAGCCCTGGTCGCTCGAACTGACTCTTCGCGACCTGGCCATTGCCCGTGCCGGCCCTGTGGGTGGCGTTTCGGCAGCTTCTCCCCAGGCAACACCCCAGTTTTCCGTCAAGCGCCTATATATAGATGCAGAGCTGGAGTCCCTGCTTCGCCTCGCCCCAGTGGCCGACGCTGTTCAGGTGGACGAACCCGTCGCGTTTCTTACCCATCAAGGTGACGGCCGTTACGACATCGACGATATCCTGGAGCGCTTCAAAACACCCGCAGACGCGCCGCCCGGCGATCCGCCGAAGTTCGCGGTCTACAACATCGTCGTCAGCGGCGGGCGCATGGACTTCACCGACCAGTYGGTCGGCAAGACCCATGAACTGCGGGATCTGGGCCTGTCGGTGCCTTTCCTGAGCAACCTCAAATCGCAGCGAGAGGTCAAAACCTCGCCGCACCTGGCTTTCAAGCTCAACGGCAGCAGCTTTGACACCGCTGCCGAAGGCACGCCCTTTGCCCAGACCCACAAAACCGACGCCACCTTCACGCTGCGCGGTTTTGACCTGAACCCTTACCTGGCGTACTGGCCGGCGAGCCTGCCCGTCAGGCTGCAAAGCGCGGTGCTGCATGCCGACGCCAAAGTCGCGTTTGAGCAGACACCCGCCACGGTGGTGCGGATTTCCGGAACCGTGACGGCGGAAAAGGTTCGTGTGCTGGCCGCGCAAACGGTCGGGCAGTCGCCGGCTGTGGCGGCGGCGCGGGCTGCAAAACCCGGTGCATCCGGCAAGCGCGCTGCCGACAGCGAAGCCCTGCCGCCGGCCCGCGCGGATTTGCTCGCGTTTGAGCGCCTGCAGATCACGATGGACGACGTGCGCCCGCTGGAGCAGTTCGTCAAACTGTCTGCGGTAGAGCTCACGGCCCCTACGTTGTCCCTCGCCCGGGACCGGGCAGGGCGGCTGAATCTGCTGCCGCCCGGGACGCCGGATGCTATTAAAAAAGGAGCTGGTGGCGCACAGCCAGAAAGGGCTGCAGGCCAAAACTCTTCCGATATTCAAGCCCAGGCACCTGCTGGTGCGGCTTCGGCTGGTGCCCCGGCGTCTGCACCTTCAACTAAAACCACGCCTTCATCCGCACCCTGGAAAGTGCAGATCGCCCGCGTGGCGGTGCGTGCCGGGCGTGTGAACTGGCTGGACGAAACGCTGGCTTCACCCGCCGACATTCACCTCGCCGGACTGACGCTCGATGCCTCCGGCATCGCCATGCCTTTTGCGGCTAACGCGCCCCTGCGGTTCAATGGTTCGCTGGGGCTGGAGCCGCCGCCCGCAGCTTCAGTGCCTGTACCGGCCAGACCCGGTGCGAAGCCGTCCGCCAAAGCACCGGCCCAGCCCGTGGCCCAAGCACTGGCAACGCCGGCGTTATTGACTTTCAGCGGCACAGCCACCGACCAGACCGCCCAGGCCACGGCTACCGTGGCGGCCTGGCCGCTGGGCATGGCCGCCAAATACGTCGGCCAGTTCCTGCTGCCAGCATTAAACGGGCAGCTCGACGCCCAGCTCGGCGTGAACTGGCAGGCGCCCAGCGGTGACAAGCCGCAGCAACTGCAGGTCACCGCCCCGCAACTGGCGCTCAGTGACATCCTGCTGGCGCAGGGCAAGGTGTCGCTGGTTTCCGTCAAGCGTGTTGAGCTTGCGCAGGTCGACATCGACGTGACGGGCCAGTCCTTCAAGGCCGCCAAAATGCAGCTGGACCAGCCCAAGGCCAAGGTCGACCGCGACACCGACAAGCGCTGGATGTACCAGCGCTGGATGGCGAGCCCGGGCACCGCAACGCCGGCGCCGCCCCCTACCGACGCGGCAACACGCGCGGCGGCGCCTTCATGGGCCGTCGCCATTGCCGATGTGCAGCTGGACGGCGGCGCCATGTCGTTTTCCGACCAATCGGGCAGCAAGCCGGTGGTGTTTGAAGTGACAGCCGCCAAAGCCCAGCTGGGCGGGCTGATGCTGGACGACAGGCCGGACGCCAAGGCGCAAGCTGCCAAACCCATGCCGCTGACCGCCTCACTGCGCCTGGCCACCGGCCGGTTTGAACCCGGCAAGGTCGATTTCAACGGCAATCTCGGCCTGAGTCCGGTTCAGGCGCAGGGCCGGCTGGTGGTCGACAGGCTGCCGGTGCAGGCCTTCGAGCCCTACCTTGCCGATGTGCTCAACATCGAACTGCTGCGCGCGGACGCCAGCTTCAAGGGGCGTGTGTCTTACCGGCAGACACCGGCTGGCCCGCAGGCACAGGTGGCGGGTGATGTGTCGCTGGAAGAGTTCCGCGCCAACACGCTGGCGCCCAGCGAAGACCTGCTGGCCTGGAAGGCCCTGAACCTGCGCGGCCTGAATGTGGCGCTGGACCCGGCCAAGGCGACCCGGGTGGATGTGCGGGAAACCGTGCTCACCGACTTCTTTGCGCGCGTGATCATCCTGCCCGATGGCCGCATCAATTTGCAGAACCTGGTGAAGCCGGGGAAGGACGCGGTGGCTGCCAGTGCAGCAGGCGGAACGGCCACCCTGGCCCTTTCGCCATCATCGGCGTCATCTTCACCGCAAGCTTCATCTGCTACTGAAATAATAGCTGGTGGCGCACAGCCATTGCGGTCCAGCAGCTCAAAAGGTTCAAAGTTCGTGTCGACAGCACCGGTCAGCCCGACGGCCTCCGCCGCGGCGGCTGGCGGCTCCCCGCCGCCCATCGTCAACTTCGGCCCGATTAGCCTGATCAACGGCAAGGTGCTGTTCTCAGACCGCTTCGTCAAGCCCAATTATTCGGCCGACCTCAGCGACCTGACCGGCAAGCTCAGCGCCTTTTCATCGGTGGCGCCCACGGTGCCGGGTACCACGGCCACCGTGCCCAACATGGCCGACCTCGAGCTGCGCGGGCGCGCCGAAGGCACGGCTTCGCTGGAAATCCTGGGCAAACTCAACCCGCTGGCCAAGCCGCTGGCGCTCGATATCAAGGGCAAGGTGCGCGACCTTGAGCTGCCGCCGCTGTCGCCGTACTCGGTCAAGTACTCGGGTTACGGCATCAACCGCGGCAAGCTCAGTGTGGACGTGGGTTATGTGGTGCAACCCGACGGGCGGCTTACCGCCACCAACAAGGTCATCCTGAACCAGCTCAGCTTTGGCGACAAGGTGGAAGGCTCAACCGCCAGCCTGCCGGTCAAGCTGGCGGTGGCGCTGCTGGCCGACCGCAACGGCGTGATCGACATCGACCTGCCCATCAGTGGTTCGCTCAATGACCCGCAGTTCAGCCTCGGGCCCATCATCGTCAAGGTCATCCTCAACGTGATTGTGAAAGCCATCACCGCACCCTTCAGCTTGCTGGCCAATGCGCTGGGCGGCGGCGGGGAAGAGCTCAGCACCGTGGGGTTTGCCGCCGGCAGCGCCGAGCTGGGCCCGGAGGCCAAAGCCGGCCTCGACAAAGTGGCCAAGGCACTGGCCGACCGGCCATCGCTGCGGCTCACCGTGGTGGGCACCAGCAGCGTCGATGCCGAACGCGACGGTTTTAAACGCGAGCGGCTCGACGCCCTGGTGCGCGCTGAAAAGCGCCGCGCCACGGCCAAAGAGGGCGGCACCGCGACGGCGGCGGTCAGCATCAGCCCGGCTGAATACCCGGCCTTGCTCAAGGAAGTCTACAAACGCGCCGACATGCCCAAGCCCCGCAACCTGGTCGGCCTGGCCAAAGACCTGCCCGTGCCCGAGATGGAAAAGCTGCTGCTGGCCGACATCAAGGTGAATGACGACGCCATGCGCGAGCTCGCCGTGCAGCGCGGCGTGGCGGTGAAAGACTACCTGGCTTCGCGCGATTTACCGCCTGAAAGGCTCTTTCTGGGGGCCGCCAAATCCGTGCCGCCGGAGGCCAAATGGACACCCCGCGCGGAGCTGAATTTGGCGATGCCGTAAAAACAGCGAAAATAGCGTCAGTGCTTTATTGATAAAGCTTTTATGGGGCCTTTGGGCCTGGGCGCGCAACACGGGTTGCGGCGCCGGCCCCCCATCCAATCCAACACCCGCTGCCGCCCGCAAAGTCCTCCATTCCCCGGGGAGCCTTGCGGCTGGTGGCACTTATTTTTTGACCTTGCGCTCCCATGTTTAAATCTTCCAAACCTGAAACCCCCGCCGTGAAAACGCCTACCACCAAGCAGGCTGAAGCCCATCCGCTGGACGGCCTGACCGGCGGCGCTTTCTCTGCGCCCACATCCGGTGAACGCACGGCGCGCATCCGCACCTGGCTGGCCACCGAGCCCACCGCCGAGCAGATGGCCGAGGTCTACAAAGACCTGGCCAACCGCGACAAGGGCGCCGCCAAGCCGCTGAAAGAAAAGCTCGACGAACTCAAGCGCAGCAAAGGCCAGGAAGCCGTGGCCGCCGAGTGGGCCGAAAAAGCCCAGGCGCTGCTGGCTGTGCCCAAGCTCAACCTGGCCGACGCCCTGGCCTGGCAGCGCGATGCTGCCAAGGCCGGCGCGCCGCTGTCCAAAGAGCCGCTGGCCGGCCTGAAGGTCCAGCTGGCCGACCGCGTCAAGACGATTGAAGACCTGCAGCACCGCACCCAGGTGCAGCGCGAAGCCGCCGTGCTGCTGGCCCAGCGTACCGAAGTGCTGTCGCTCAAGCCCTGGCGCGACGCTGAAGCGGCGCTGGAGTCCTTGCGCGGCGACGTCACGCATTGGCAGTCGCAAGCCGATGACATCACACACGACGCCAACTGGGCCAGTGTGGACACCAAATTCCCTCCGCTGCTCGACGCATCGCGCGCGCAGTTGCTGGCCGTGTGGGAAGCCTTCCAGGGCGCCCTTGCGCAGGCCCAGAAGGCTGCTGAAGACACTGCCGCACCGCTGCCGGCTGTGCCGGTGTGGGCCGACGAACTGCGCGCCGCACGCGGCCTGCCGCCTGCAGCGGGTGAGCAGCCCGCACGTGCGCCCAAGGCCAAGATCGACCCGGCCGTGCTCAAAGACATGCGCGAAAAATCTTCCGCCATCGTCCAGGAAGCGCTGGCACGGCTTGAGCACGAAGTCACCGAAGGCCATGGCAAGTCCACCCCCAAGGTGGCGGCCGACCTGCGTCATGCGCTCAAGGAACATATTCGCAACATCGACAGCAAGCTCGAAGCCGCTGCGCACGCCGCACTCACTGCGGCAGGTGAACTCGAAGGCTGGCAGCGCTGGCGCGCCGACCAGATCCGCGAAGAACTCGTCGTGAAAGCCGAGGCCCTGGTGGCCAAGCCGCTGGGCGGGCGCAAGCAACAGGAAGCCCTGCGCGCCATGCGCGAACAGTGGAAGACCAGTGACCAGGGCGGCACGCCCAACCACGCGCTGTGGAAGCGTTTTGACGACGCCTGCAACGAAGCACACAAGGTTGTTGAAGCCTGGCTGGAGAAGGTCAAAGAACAAAGCGAAACCGTCAAGGCTGAACGCAAGCTGCTGATTGATGAAGTGCAGGCGTGGGCCGAAGCCAACAAAGGCAATACCGACTGGAAGCACCACATCCGCAGCCTCAATGGCTTTGTCGAAAAATGGCGTGAAGCCGGCCATCTGGGTGAAAAGGCGTTTGCCGAAATTCAGCCGCAATGGAAAGCTGCGATGGATGCCGCAGATGCTCCGCTGACCGCTGCGCGCCATGACAGCATTGCACGCCGCAAGGCCATGATTGAAGAAGCCAATGTGCTGGGCGCCGAGCCGATGTTGCGCATCGACGCTGTCAAGTCGCTGCAACAGCGCTGGCAGCATGAAGCGCAGGCCGTGCCGATCGAGCGCAAGCAAGAGCAGAAGATGTGGGACGCTTTCCGCAAACCCATCGACGACGCTTTCCAGCGCAAGACCGCCGAACGCGAAAAAGCCGCCGCGGCGCTGGGCGAATACGACCGCATGGTGCTGGACGCCTCCAAGGCTGTGGAAGCCGCCACCGCCAGCGGCGATGTGCAGAAAATCCACGCGGCTGCCAAGGCGCTGGAAGCCATCGTGCGCGGGCAAGTGCCCGCACCGGCGTCAGCACCTGTTGCCGCCCCGGCAGCGCCATCGGTTGAGGCTGCACTGGCCGACATCAATGCCGCCCCCGTTRCAAAGGGCAATGAGGCTGCAGCCCAGGCAGAACCTGCGCAAGCAGCTACAGAAAACGTAGCAGATGCGCCCGCTGAGCCTGCGCCCGCACCAAAACCCGCGCCCAAGCCGGTGATCGCACGGCGCGGCGACGACCGACCGGGCATGAAGAAACCCGAGCCCGTAGCGGCCGGACGCGGCGGAAAGTTTGGCGACCGCAAAGACTCGCGCCCCGGCAGCAAGCCCGGCGGCCCGCGCCAGAGCACCGACAACAAGTTTGAGCCTTACCGGGAAGGCCGTGACGACCGCGGCCCGCGCAGTCATGATCGGGGAGACCGCAACGCACGCCCCGCGTTTGAAGAGCGTGGCCCACGCCTGGGCGATGCCGCCTTCCGTGCCCAGCGCGAAGCCTTTGACGCCGCCAACCAGGCGCTCAAAAAACTCGCGATGCAGGCGCACGGTGAAGTGCTGACGCACCTGCTGACAGCCTGGGAAAAGCGCGACCCGGCGCAACTGCCAAGCGCGCAGGACCTCGGCAAAGCCGTGGCGCCGGCCGTGCGCAACCGCTGGGTGCAGGCCGTCAGCACGCCCTCGGGCAAGGACGCTTCCGAAGCGCTGCTGCGACTGGAGATTGCCGCCGAGCTGCCCACGCCCGCCGAGCACATCAGCGCGCGCCGTATGCTGCAGCTGCAGTTGCTGACCAAGCGCAATGCCCCCGCACCGGCCGAGACCTGGGGTGAAGACACCGCCCAGGTGCTGGCCGCCGACTTTGACGCCGGCAACGCCAGGCGTGTGCAGAACGTGCTGAAGGCATTGCTCAAGCGATGACCGATTCGGCAGGCCCTGACGTAGCTGACGCAGTATTGCGGACGCAGCGCAGGGCCGCCCCAAGCAAGTCCAGCCCCCTCAGGGGGCAGCGCATTACACGAAGTGAAAAGCGTGGGGGCCAGGAAGACCGGCAACAGACGCTGGGCGAGGAAATCGCCAACAGTGTGAGCCACGGTGTCGCGCTGCTGGCTGCGCTGGTGTCGGCGCCTTTCCTGGTCATCGCCAGTGCGCGCGACGGCGATGCGCTCGATGTGGCGGCGGTCTGCGTTTTTGCCGCCACCATGGTGGTGCTGTATTTCACCTCGATGCTGTACCACGCCTTGCCTGCCATCCGGGCGATGCGTGCCAAGCGGGTGTTCCAGGTCCTGGACCACGGCGCCATCTACCTGCTGATTGCCGGCACCTACACGCCGTTCACGCTGGKCGTGTTGCGCGGGCCCTGGGGCTGGACGCTGTTCGGGCTGGTGTGGGCCATGGCGCTGGCCGGTGTGGCCGTCAAAGCCTTTGCGGGCGTGCGCTGGCCACGGCTGTCCACCATCCTCTATCTCGCCATGGGATGGATCGCCGTGATCGCCATCAAGCCGATGCTGCAGCTCATTCCGGGCTGGGGGCTTTTCTGGCTGGTGGCCGGTGGGCTTTTTTACACGCTTGGCGTCGGTTTCTTCGCCACCGATTCACGGTTGCGCTACGGCCACTTCGTGTGGCACCTGTTTGTCGCGGCCGGTACCGCCTGCCATGTTGTGGCGGTGCTGTATTACGCCGGCTGAAACTTCCGGTCTGCAACTGCTATTGAATACATAGCTGCTTGCGCCCGCCAGTATTGGGCTGCAAGCCAATTGTCTTTGTAAGTCCGCGGCGCAATGCCGTTCCGGCGCTCAGGAGGCTGCTTCAATCAGGTGGGCGATCCCGTCAAAGCCCAGCCGCCGCGCATGCTGCAGGGCGTTGAGTCCTTCCTGATCCACCAGCGCCGGGTTGGCCCCGGCTGCCAGCAGGCGCTGAACTACGGCGGTGTGGCCTTGCATGACGGCCAGGATGAGCGGCGTGCGGCCTGCCGTATCGGCTGCGTTGACGGGTGCGCCTTGCTGGAGCAGGCGCTCCAGTAGCTCCAGGCGTCCTGCACGGGCAGCGTCCTGCAGAGCCCCGGCCAGGCGGTTGGGCCCGGCACCCGCTTCCGCACGCGGTGCGCGGTATTGCAGGGCGCCTTCCTGCTTTTGTAGGGGCGCTACGGCGCGTGCTGCAGGCGCGGCCGCGCCAACCGCAGCAGGGGGGGGCGCGCCTGCAGCACGCGCAGCTGGCGCTGCGGCGGGCGTCTCCGCCTGCGATGGTGATGCCGACAGCGATCCGACCCCCATGCCCTCCATGTGCGGCGCCTGCCCGGGCCAGGGCTGCGCATTTTCCTGGATGGGGGCGACAGGTGCAGGAGCGGGCATGGCAGCGGGCGCTGGTGTGGCAAACGGCGCAGTTGAGGGCGCTGTGGTGTCCATTGGTGCCCTGGTTTCTTTTTTCCGCGTGGCTGGCTCATCCGCTGAAGGAGAGGCCACTGCCTTGTCCTGTGCCGGATGGGCCGGTGACTTCAAGGCCGGCTTGGCTGTTTCGGCAGACCGCTTCCGGGCGTCAGGTTCCGGTGTAGGCGTTTGCGGCGCTACAGGATCGGGAGTCGCGGCCATCGGTGGCGAAGCCGGTGGTGCTGTTCCTGTTGCTGCCGAAGGTGCCGCTGCCGGCGACGACTGCGCCGTAGGACTGGGCTGGCCAAACGCCAGTTCTTTTTCCTCGTCGGTGCCCCGGTCAAATTGCAGCACCAGCAGCCCCGTCAAGCCGGCGAGCGCAAGGCCTGCCAGCGCGGAGATTTTCCAGCGCGACTGGTTGGCTGCCGGGCGCTGCGCTGCATCGGTGTTGGCGACAGCTTGCGGCGCACCGGCCTGCTTGCCGGCTTCGATCACCATCTGCGCGTGGGCGCGCACGGCGTCACGCACATGCGCGCCGGGGCGGCGTGTGTCGTCTGCGCTGGCCTCCCGGTAGCGCTGCAGCAGCTCGTCGCCGTGCGGGCTGTGTTCAGGCTCTGTCATGCAAACTCCTGTAGCTGCTGGCGTAGGCTGTTCCGGGCATAGCGCAGGCGGCTCTTGGCGGTTTCAAAGCTGACGCCGGTTGCGGTGGCGATGTCTTCCACGCTCATGCCGGCTTCGGCTTGCAGCAGGAAGGCTTCGCGCTGTTCCAGCGGTAGCCGTTCCACCGCGGCGATCAGCGCCTCGGCCTGCTCGCTGGACTCCAATCGGCGCACCGGGCCGAAGCCCGAGTCGGCCGCCAGCGTATCGCCAAGGCCCAGGCCTTCTTCATCGTCGCCGCGTCCATCGATGCTGACATGCTGCTTTACCGTGCGGAAGTAATCGACCATCCGGTTGTGCGCCATGGTGAACAGCCACGTTTTGAACTTCGCTGTCACCGTATAGGTGGCGGCGCTGCGTGCCACGGCGAACCAGACATCCTGCAGCAGGTCGTCGGCCACCGCCTGTACCCGCACACTGCGAAACACATAGCGCCACACGCCCAGTTCATGCCGCGCATACAGCGCATCAAAAGCCGCCATGTCGCCGGCCGCATAACGCAGCATCAGCGATTCGTCGCTGTCTTCGTCGTCGGCTGTCGTCGTGGCGCTGGGCATGCGCCAGATTATCACTGCGCGGCGAGCGATCTTCCCC